>CAYUZM010000893.1:0-3154 GCA_964449665.1 uncultured Solibacteraceae bacterium | reverse complement strand
CTACGCCGACGTGCGCGACATGCGCGCCCAATCCGGTGCGTTCGAGCGCCTGGAAGCCTTCGCCCGCATGTCGTTCAACATCGGCGAACGCGGCAATCCGCCGGAACGCTTCCGCGGCGCGCGCATCACCGCCGGCATGCTTTCCATGTTGCGCGTCAAACCCATCCTCGGCCGCGATTTCCAGTCCTCCGACGAGAAGCCCGGCGCCGAACCTGTCCTTCTGCTCGGCTACGGTCCGTGGAAGGACCGATATGGCCGCGATCCCAAAATCGTCGGCCGCCAGGTCCGCGCCAACGAAAAGTCCGCCACCATCATCGGCGTCCTTCCCGAAGGCTTCAAGTTCCCCAACAACGAAGACGTCTACACGGCCGCCAGCCCCACCGCCGAAGACGAGAAGCGCGACGACCGCGACTTCATGCTCGTCGGCATGTTAAAGCCGGGCGTTACCCCCGACGAAGCGAAAGCTTCGCTCATGCTCACTGCCAAACGCCTCGAACAGCAGTTCCCCAAGACGCACAAAGACCACACCGTCAACGTCCGCACCTTCCACCAGGCCATGAACGGCGGGCCCATCCGCCTCGTCTTCCTGCTCATGCTCGGCGCCGTCGGCTTTGTTCTTTTGATTGCCTGCGCCAATGTCGCCAACATGCTCCTCAGTCGTGCCATGACGCGCTCGCGCGAAGTCTCCATCCGCGCCGCCATGGGCGCCAGCCGCTGGCAGATCGTCCGCCAGATGCTCGTCGAAAGCATCCTGCTGTCGGCAATGGGCGGTGTGCTCGGCCTGGGAATCGCCTACTTCGGCACGCAAGCGTTCACCAACGCCACCGCCGACGTTGGCAAGCCCTATTGGATCGACTTCTCCATGAATTTCACCGTGTTTGTGTATTTCGCGGGATTGACGATCGTCGCGGGCATCATCTTCGGTTTGGCCCCAGCGTTGCGAGCCTCGCGGGTCAACCTGCACGACACGCTGAAGGAGGGTTCGCGCGGCTCCGAAGGCCCGCGCGGCGGCTATCTCTCCGACGCCCTCGTCGTGCTGCAGTTCACCCTCGCCGTCGTGCTGCTCAGCGGCGCCGGTTTGATGATCCGCAGCTTTATGGTCGCCCAGAACGAGTTCGCCAACATGCTCGGTGACCGCGTGCTCACCGCCGGCGTCGCCCTGCCCGAAAGCCGCTATCAGGAGTGGGACACCCGCCGCCGCTTCTTCGACAAATTAATGGAAGAAGCCGCCGCCATTCCCGGCGTCGAGATCGCGTCCATGGTCTCGAACCTGCCCGGCCAGGGCGGCGCAGGCTGGCGCATGGAAGTCGCGGGCAAACTCATTCCGGACGAGCGCCGCCGTCCCATGACCACCGGAGTCGTCGCTAAACCCGGCTACTTCGGCGCCGTCGGCATTCCGCTCGTTCGCGGCCGCGACTTCGACGAATCCGACGGCGCGCCCGGCAAAGAGACCGCCATCGTCAGCCAGAAATTCGCCGCCAGGCACTTCCCCGGCCAAGACCCCATCGGTCAGGAGATCCGCGTCTACACCAACGGCACCACCCCCCGCCCCTGGATGCGCATCGTCGGCATCGCGCAGGACGTCCGCCAGAACGGCCCCGGCGACCGCACCGATGACCCCGTGCTGTTTGTCCCCTACCGCTTCGAGCCCTATCGCTGGATGACCGTGCTCCTGCGCTCCCGCACCGAGCCCGGCTCGCTCACCTCCGCACTCCGCGCCGAAGTGCAGGAGATCGATCAGGACCTGCCGCTCAACGAACCCCGCGTTCTGCAGGAACAGTTCGAGCGCAGCCGCTGGTACCTGCGCGTCTTCGGATCCATGTTCATGACCTTCGCGATCGTGGCGCTCGGCATGGCCGCCGTCGGCATCTACGCCGTCATGGCCCAGGCCGCCAACCGCCGCACACGTGAAATCGGAGTACGCATGGCTCTCGGCGCGGGCGTGAATTCCATCCTGCGCCTGGTCCTCGCGCGCGGCATGAAGCAACTCGCCATCGGTCTCGTGCTCGGACTCGCCGCCGCGTTCGCCGTCTGCCGCCTCATGAGCGTCATCCTGCTCGGCGTCGCGCCCAATGACCCGCTCACGTTCATCAGCGTGGCCATCGTCCTATGCCTCACCGGCCTGGTCGCCACCGGGGTCCCCGCGCGCCGCGCCGCGCGCCTGGACCCCGTCAAGGCTCTCCGCTACGAGTAGGCCGCCTCATACCCGCGAACACACCCGCGCGGCGCTCTCACCCCGCGCCCGCCCTACACCTCGCGCAGCGTGCGGTCCACTTCGGCGCGCACCGCCGCGGCAAACTTCGGGTCCAACATCCGCTCTGCCGTAATCTCGTTGATGTCGATCCGCCGGCTGCGCTCCCGCAATTCCTTGTTCGCCTCGCTCGCCAGCAACTGCAGTTGCTGATCGTCCAGGCCGCGAATCATTTCATCGATCGGTTGCATTCATCCTTCTCCCTTTTCCTATGGTCGATCCCGGCCTAAGCCGACGGATCGAGCTCTTTCATCAATCGGTTGAACTGCGTCTGCCGCTCGTCGGCCCAGCGCTGGTTGTCGTTGCCGCGGCGCTCATGCTCGGCCGCCTGCGATTGCAACTGCCCCGTCACCGTGTTGCTCGGGTCGAACAGAATCTCGCCTTCGTGGTTCGCCGCCTCGGTCATCAACTCGGCCGTGCGCTTGTAGCGCTCCTGGGCAATCTCGCGCAACTCCGTGCACATCGCAAAGTTCGCCTCGGCTTCGGCGAACAGCAGTTCGATCTCCGCCTTCGGCAGCCGCCGCTCGGCAATCCGCAGCGCCGCCCGCGTCACCGAACGGTGCTCGCGCTCCAACTCGCTCAGCGCCTTGCTCGCTTGATCGGCCTGCTTCGGCTTGGCTGGACTGGCAATCCAGATCTCATCCAGCCGCTCGGTGGCTTCGCGGATCTTCATCTGCACCTCGCGCGCCCGCAGCGCCAGCGCCGCGTGCGACTCGCGCAAATGCTCCACCACCGCCTGGCACTCGTTCCGCACCGCCAGCGCCGCGGCCGGCTCGGCATGGGTCTGCGCGTCCTCGATGACCTCGCGAACCTTTCGCGTCAACTGCTCTTGTGCTTCCGTCTCCGACTCGTACGGCGTCACTTCGATTTGTGAAAATTCCATGCAGCGTGTGGCCGGACTCC
>CAYUZM010000892.1:0-3154 GCA_964449665.1 uncultured Solibacteraceae bacterium | reverse complement strand
GGCACCGAGCGGCTATTCTTCTACGATTCGATCTCGCCGATTGTCGAGGCCGATTCGATCGACATGACGATTGCGTTCCGGGCGTCGCGGTATGGCAAGTCGATCGACGGTTCGGACGACTACATCAACTGCCCGTTCAACAAGGAAGAGTACGAGCGGTTTCTCGATGCGCTGCTCGAAGCGCAAAGCCATACGCCGCATATTCCCGACGACGTGCCTTATTTCGAGGCCTGTTTGCCGATTGAAGAGATCGCGCGGCGCGGGCGTGACACGCTGCGCTTTGGTCCGATGAAGCCGGTGGGGCTGGACGATCCGCGCACGGGGCGCTGGCCGTATGCGGTGGTGCAACTGCGGCAGGAGAATCTGCGCGCCGATAGCTACAACCTGGTGGGCTTCCAGAACTATCTGCGGTATCCCGATCAGAAGCGCGTGTTCCGTTTGATTCCCGGTTTGGAGAAGGCCGAGTTCGTTCGCTACGGGCAGATTCATCGCAACACTTACATCAACGCGCCCGCGGTGTTGTTGGCGACGTTGCAGATGCGCCGTGAGCCGCGCGTGTTGTTCGCCGGGCAGATTGCGGGCATCGAGGGCTATGTCGAATCGATCGCGACGGGGCTGCTTGCCGGACGCCATGCCGTGGCGGTCGAGCGCGGCGAAGAGGTGCGCACGTTGCCGGGGGCGACGGCGCTGGGATCGCTCTGCCGCTATGTGTCGGGGGCGGATCCGCGCACCTATCAACCGGCGAACATCACCTTCGACCTGTTGCCGCAACTGGACGAGGAAACCAAGAAGCGATTGAAGCACGACAAACGCGCGCGCCACGCCGAGGTCTGCACGCGTGCGCTGGAGGCACTCGATGAGTATCTCGCTGTCGCCGCTCAGTGAGAAGTTTCTCGACGAGATGAGGCGCGAGAACGCCTCGGCGCACACGCTGCGCAACTACGGGGTGGACCTGCGCGAGTTTTGCGCGTTTTTTGAAGGCGGCGGCGAGCCGGATCTGACGGGGATGCGGCAGTGGTTGTCGTCGCTCTATGAGCGCGGGCTGGCGGTGCCGTCGATCCGGCGCAAGCTGGCGTCGGTGCGGTCGTTCTATCAATACATGATGCGCGAGGGGGCGGTGGCGGCGAATCCGGCGAAGCTGCTGGTGACGCCGAAGATGCCGAAGCGTCTGCCGGAGGTGCCGGGCGCGGAGAAGACGAACCGGCTGCTGGACGACGTGGCGGAGGACAAGCTGGAGCGGCCGTTTCCCGAGCGCGACCGCGCGGTGTTCGAGATTCTGTACGGGTGCGGGCTGCGCGTGAGTGAGCTGGCGGGGTTGAACCTGACGGACATCGAGCGCGGCGAGCGGGTGATTCGCGTGCGCGGCAAGGGGCGGAAGGAGCGCATGGTGCCGTTTGGGGCAAAGGCGGCCGAGGCCCTGGAGCGGTGGCTCGAAGCCCGGCGCGCGAAGCCGGGCGAGCAGGCGGTGTTTGTGAATCACCGGGGAGGGCGGTTGTCGGACCGCAGCATGCGGTCGCTCGTGAAGCTGTATTCGATGCTGCTAGCGGGCGATTCGAGCCTGCATCCGCACGCGTTGCGGCACGCCTTTGCGACCCACCTGCTGGCCGACGGGGCGGACCTGCGGAGCATTCAGGAGTTGCTCGGGCACGCGCAGCTTTCCACGACGCAACGTTATACGCAGGTGGCGTTGACGGATCTGATGCGGGTGTACGATTCGGCCCATCCACGCGGGTCGAAGAGTAAGAGCTGAATGCGCGGGCGGGCTAAATCGCCCCGGACGCGAGTTCTTCCGCCAGGTAGCGGAAGAGGGTGATTGAGATGGCGACCAACACGGGGCCGATGACAATGCCCGCCAGTCCGAAAGCCGACGCGCCGCCCAGCATGGCGACAAACAGGATGAGGGCGTTGACCGGCATTTGAGCGGTGAGCACGAGCGGGCGGACAATGTTGTCGGCCTGGGCGACCGGGAGCGCGCCCCAGATGAGCATGAAGACGCCCAGCTTCCACGAGCCCTGCGCGAAGAGAAGCGCGGCGGCGGGAATCCACACGAGCGCCGTGCCGACGAGGGGGATGAGCGAGACGAAGGCGGCGGCGACGCCCCAAAGCGCGGGCGAGGGGAGGCCGGCGATCCAGATACCAATGCCGCAGAGGGTGCCCTGCGCGAGCGCCACGGCGAGTACACCGTTGACGCTGGCGATGATGGCCTGGTGGATCGTTTCCAGCAGCTCAGCGGTGCGGGCGGGCCCGAGCGGGAACCAGCGCAGTGTCTGTGTATAAAGATAGCGGCCATCGCGGAGCGCAAAGAAGAACGCAAGGATGGTGATGACAAATTTGATGGCGCCGCTGGGAACCGAGCCGATGACCGATAGCGCCTGGCCGAGGAGCGCGGCACCGGCTTGGGCAAGGCGGGCGTTGATGAGCTGGCCAAGGTCGGGCCCGGACATCCCGACCCAGCCGCCGACGGTGTGAAGCGGCCCATCCAACCGCTGGAGCAGACGATCGGTTCCGCCGTTGGCCGTGGCGGCGCGAACCGCATCGTAGGCCTGGCGGAGTTCTTCACCGACGATGAGGATGAGGAAGGTGAGGGGCGCGGCGATGACGAGCAGCATGAGGAGCGTGGAGAGGAGAGAGGCCGCGGTCTTGCTGGCGATGCGCGTTTCGATGCGGATGTGGACGGGGAGGAAGACGAGGGCGAGGAGGCCGCCCAGGAGCAGCGGACCGGCAAATGGGCTGACCACGAGGTAGCTGGCATAGAGGGTGGCGGCGAGCAGAACGAATAGGGTAATGCGGGCGGATCGGGAATTGACCGGAGGCGTGGAAGGCGGGGAGGGGGGAGTTTGGGAGTCGAGCATGGCGGTGTTCCCAGTTCTTAGTAAAACATAAAACGTTCAAAATGAATATGATAAAGAAGGCGGCGGAGGGCGGGCGAGAGGAGAGCTGCTATTGTCAGTGCAGGTTTGGGGGTTTGAACTTGACAATGTTCCACTCAAACTTAATAATAAGATCAGGCTAAATTGCAGCGCGGGATCTGCCGATCTAGGTGAGAGCGGCGGCGTGCTGCCTCAGCCATCAGATTTGGAAGACGGGAGACCGTTTGGGCCCGCGGAGCCGGGTACCTGCCAGGACCGCGATATCCTGCGTCATGACCCGCATC
>CAYUZM010000891.1:0-3156 GCA_964449665.1 uncultured Solibacteraceae bacterium | reverse complement strand
GCTTGCCGTTGCTGTTGATAGCGGGTAAAGAGGGTGAGGCCCACGCCTCCCACGACCACGAAAAAGAGCACTGTGATCGCCGCGTGCCGGATTCCCCTCGATCTCTGCTGTAGCGGCCCGGCTTCCGGCGCAGTAGTGGGAACCGCTTCAACTACTTCAGCGGCCAAGCGATAACCCGCGCGTGAGACCGTCTCAATGTAGCTCGCTCCACCTGGGGCCGGGTCAATGGCGCGCCGCAGCGACATGATGAGCTGTGGAACGATCGAATCGTCCATGTGCACGTCGCCCCACACGCGGCGTTGAATCTCTTCCTTGGTGACCACGGCGCCTCGTGCATCCACGAGCAGGTCCAACGCCTCCGCCATGCGCCATGTGAGTTTCACTGCGGCGCCGCGCAGGGTCAGTTGGCGCGCCGCCCGATCCCAGGAAGCCTCGCCAAATGCGACCGAGCGCACTGGCAAGGGATGCGTGGTTGTGCCGTTTGCCGCCAGTGGTTTCGCCTCTTGCACTCAACAGTCTAGCCGAGCCTGGATCGAGTTTGACCTTTCTTTACAGACGTTTCATTCCATTTCATGGAATTTCATCCTAGTACCCGGTACCCGGCACATAAGACCACAGGAAAGAACAGGCGCAAACAAGGAGAAGACCCGAGATACTGCGGGACGAGACGCTGGGCTTCACCGCAGCGGAAAATCTGCGTACTGGGAGGAGCGAGATGAAACTGAAGGGCAGAGGCGGAATCGGGTTTCCATGCGTAATCGCATTGCTCTCGATGACGCCGGCGAAGGCGGCCGCGATCTACACAGCCGAAGGGGTCGCAGCCGGCGGTGCCGGATTCTCCTACGAACAGAAGTCGTCCGGAACGGCTCTCGCCGACACCGGTGCCGTCTTCAACAACCCCATCGGCGGCTCTGTCGCGCGGGCCGGTGCCATTGCGAGTCAGTACGGCGTCGGCGCGTTTTCGGAAATCTCCGTGTTCTGGTTTGGACACGGGGTCAGCTCCCAAGGACTTGGACGCGCGACCACGGATGTCATATTTACTGGCCCAGTTACGGGCGCGCCGATTCCTGTGTCCATCAACTTTATCGTGGACGGCGGATTTGGCGGAGGCTACGCCACGGGTCAATCGTCCACGCGCTGGATCGACATGAATGTCACCCTGTATTCGAGCAGCGCGTTTGGACGGGTGGGCGAAGAGGTGAATGATGGAGTCCCCATTCCCATCCTGGTCGGCGATCTCGCACCTGCCGGCCTGGCATGCCTGGCAGCCGGATGCCCGATTGAATCGCCCGTCTTCTTTGTTCCGGCCAACACGCCCATGGATTTCACCATGCAATTGACGGCCTATGTAATCGCGGGATGGGGCGTGGGTACGGCAAGTTTTGAGAACACGTTCTACTTCCCGCTTGACAGGAATGTATTCAACTTGCCGGAAGGATATACGGCCGAGATGCCCGGCTTGAGTGTCTACAACAACCGGGTCGTGCTGCCGGGCGGCAGCGGCGAGGTGCCCGAACCTGGGACCTTTGCCTTGATGGGCGCCTCGCTCGCGCTCGCGGCTGTGCTGCGCCGGGGAAGGAAGCTCAGCCGGTAAACGTCATTCCGGCGAAGCTGACAACGCTTTGATCGTCAATGTTCCATTGGTCGTAGCGCCGGAGGAAGCCGCGGGCGCGCGGGAGCGCTTTTGAAAACGTATAGAAGGGCGACGCGCCACACCATTTGAGATCGTCCTGATTCTGCTGGACAAGTTCCCAGTAGGACTTCGAGTCGCCGGAGCAGAGGGCGGCAATGCGGGCGCGGTCGCGTTCTTCGACGGCCTTCATTTCCACCTCGCCGGCAATGGCGGGGGTCTGGTCGCCATAGCGCGCGCCCATGTGGGCCATGTCGACGCCCAGGACAAACACGAGGTCACGCGAACGGCGCGCGGCAATCTCACCGAGCGCGCCGATAAAGCGCGCGACGTGCTCATTGTCCTCGGGTATGCCGCCTTCATAGATGCTGTGGGCGTAGGCTCCGCAGAGGATGGGCAGGATACGCACAGGGTTGCTGCGTCCCGCGCTGCCGAGCGGGCGGCCGTCCGGGCCCAGAAGACCGCCCGTCATAATGGGGCGTCCATCGGCGGCAAGCAAACTGCTGGTACGCGCGGGGCCGTCGAGCACATGCTGCAGGAACGCCACCTGGAATTCAATACTGTGCTCGGTGGCGTGGCAATAGTCTTCCATCTCGACCGCGCCGGGAGCGGCCGCGGCCAGTTCGTCGACCAACGCCGTATCGGTCACCGCTTCGCCGAAGGGCGTGATGAAATTCTTGCGCGTGAGGCCGAAACGATCGGGCTCGCCGTAATGCGAGGTGCCGAGAATCACGAAGGTGCGCTCACGATGCTCGGGACGAAGGGCGCGGTAAGCCGCCCGGTAACAGTCAAACCCGCCGAACGGGCTCACATGCGGCGCCGCGATGGCAATGAGGTTGCCGTCTTCGTAGGGTTCATCGCCGGTCATGTACTGCGTGAACAGCGTGCGCGCCTCCTCCTTTTCGGCGGGGTAGGCCGTGCCAGCGTGTGAGGCCGGACGCAGAGGCGAGGCGGCGAACTCGCGGTGGCGCGCTTCTCGTTTGCCCTCGAAGATTTCGTCGTGCAGGAACCCGGCGCTGCTCAACATGCCGATGAAGTTGGATTCAACCTCGCCGACATTGGGATCGCCGGTCATCCGCATCAGCAGTTCGCGCAGGTCGTTGTCAGTCGTCTGGCCGTCGAACATCTCCAGCAGCGGCACGAGCGCCGGAGGCACGATCAGCATCATTTCGGAGTATTGGAACGGATCGCGAATGAACAGGCCGGGACGCTCGGGATCCGGGCTGGGCATGAAGTCGAGATCCATGCGCAGACGTGGCAGGGCCTTTGGCATGAAGGAACCAGGATAGCCTAGCCCGTCCTCAAAGCGAACGTAAGAAGGCGAGCAATGTTTCGCGTTCGGCCGGCGTTGCCTCCAGGTACTTCGCTACCGCCCCGGCGGCTTCGCCCGCGTGGCGGCGGATGGCCTCGTCGGGCGTGGCCGCGCTGCCGTCGTGCAGCAGCGGGCGGCGCAGGCGCAAGCCCCAAAGCGCGGGCGTGCGGATCTCGTTCGCTTCGGCGGCCTCTTGCGGAATGCCGTCGCCCGT
>CAYUZM010000890.1:0-3157 GCA_964449665.1 uncultured Solibacteraceae bacterium | reverse complement strand
GCGGGTGATGGTTTCGAAGAAGAGCTCTTCCAGTTGGGTGCTGGGGAGGAGCTCGTTGCGGAGTTGGGGGGCCGAGAAAGTCATCCTAAAACCATTATGGCAGGGCCCTATGCAAGCATTTCCCGGCAACCTATTGATAATACAGGGCAATTTGGCTGTGACCGGGTGCGGCGAAGGTGTGAGGGGGTGGGGATTCCCATGGAATGTAAACTGCGCTACAATCCGCGCCACGAGGTGATTGGAATGCAGACGTTATGGGTTGGTACATTGTGTGTTTTGATGGCGGGGAGCCTGGTGGCGCAACCGAAAGCGGGGAAGAAGGCGGCGGTGCCGAAACCGGCCGCAACGCCGCAGTTCAAGGCGATTTGGGAGCCGGTTCCCTTCCCCAAGGATCTCGAACTCACGTCGATCGCGTGCGTGGGCGCTGAGGGTTGTTATGCCGTGGGGGCGAAGGGGACGGTGATTTTCACGAACGATGGGGGCAAGACCTGGCAGGCGCAACTGGGCGGTGATCCGGAATCGAACGACGACAAGTTTGCACGCGTGCATTTTCTCGATGCGAAGCACGGGTGGGTGATGTCGGAGCGGGGCAAGATATTGGGTACGCGGGATGGGAGCACGTGGTCGGAGTTGTCGACAGTGAGCGGCACGGCGAAGGGCGTGTGGTTTCTGACGCCGCAGGTGGGGTTCGAGTTGGAGAACCCGAGTTCGACGAGCCAGTCGACGTTGCGGCGGACAATGGATGGCGGGAAGACGTGGGCTCCGCTGTACAAGTGCACGGTGGAGACGATGGTGGATGGGCTGGCGCGGCGGCTAGACTGCATGTTGCGCGTGTTGCAGATTTTTGGTCCGAACACGATGTTTGCGGGCGGGGGCGCGGCAACGAGCATGGGCACGAGCGTGGCGACGTTTGCGAGGTCGGGCGATGGCGGGCAGACGTGGAAGACGTCAGTGATTCCAGAGACGAAGTGGGGCATCACGGACGTGCAGTTTTGGACGGAGACGGACGGCATTGTGGTGTTGAGCGGGGGTGAGGAGATGTATTGGACGGCGGATGGTGGCGAGACGTGGACGCGTTCGGTGAAGCAGCGGATTTGGCCGAGCCATGCGGCGGTAGGGGGCGCGGGGAAGATTGTTGTGGATGTGCGCGACCGGGGGATTAACTACTCATTCAACGGGGGGCGGAATTTTTCGTCACGGCCGTTGAATTTGCCGGCCGAGGTGAACGATGTGACGTTTCCGGATGCGCAGCATGGATATTGGGTGGGGCGGCATGGGATGGTGTACCGGTACCGGATTGTGCCGTTCGCATATATGAGCCAGGGGATGATTGGGGCGATGGCGCCGTAGGGGTGGGCATTTACGCGAGTCGCGTCAGATTGCGCCCGAATTGAGTAACTTCTCGATTTGGCCGGCGACTTGGAGTTTGAGGTCCTCGGTGTTTTTATAGCGCGTGTAGAAGTGGCCGAGGTCGCTTAGCTTCTTTTGGAAGTTGCGCAGTGACGTGAAGTCTTCGAGGGGAATTGCATCGATGTTGACGTCGGCGGTTTTGAAGTAAGTGTAGATAGCCGGTTTGGCCGTTTCCTTAAATTGCCGGTGGGCGACGTCGAACTCCTCTTCAGTGTACTTGCCGGTTTTGGTGAAGAAGAGAGAGACAAAGAGGTCGCATGCGCGGATTTCCTTGTTGTATTCGTCCTGGAGGCGGGTGTCGGACACGGCGTCGAGGAAGTTTTCCCAGCGGACGACTTCGAGGAAAACGTTGCTGTGGCGGAGGCGGCTGTTCTGTTGGAGGAAGTAGAGTTCGAAGGCGTCGCGGTCATCGCGGAGTTCGGATGACGAGGCGAGGAAGATACGGATGACGCGGAGGAGAGCGCTGGCGCGATTGGAAGCGGAGGGCGTGAAGCGGACACCATCGAGGAGTTCGAGGACATCGACATCGGCGTAACTGTGCGGGCATTCCACTTTTAGGCGGTTGTCTTCCTTGCGTTTGAGAAGGGCTTTATGCGGAAAGAAGTGAGCGGTGGCGGCGGCGCGACATTGATCGCAGTTGCAGGGGATGCTCTTGTCGACTCTGCCGCGGAGGCCGGGGAAGGAGTCGTTCAGAGCATCCAGGTCAGCAGAAACGATACTAAGCAAGCCATGGGCCTCAGGTCCACGGGCGCGCAGTTCGATACCCGTGCCAGTAGGCAAGATCTCAGCCAATAAATAAGTGCCACCTTGTTCGAAGAGCACGCCAGTGTTCCAAGCTGTGTTCGTGTCGCGGACGAACCGGTGGAGCCGAACGATGAGGCGGCTGATCATTCCTTTTGGCAGGAAGTCGTATTGATAGCGGAGGACAAGTTCGCCAGGCTGGGCCCAGTTAGAAAGTTCGGCGGGCTTTGCCGGTGGAAGGAGTTGGGGAGCGAGCCACGTGAGCGGATTGCTGTCGTGCAGCTCATAGCAAAGCTCAAAGCGCATCATCAATGCCAACAACTGGGGATGCATGTCGGCGTAAATGGAATCGTGCCAGAGGCGGCCGCAATCGATGGCGTTGAAGCGTCCCAGTTTCGCCTTGATTACTTCGTCATCGAGCACGCGAAAGACCGCTTCGGTGGCCCATTGGTTTTGCAGGATCACGGTCTGGGCAAGTAAGAGGTCATCCTGAAAATGTAAGAACACGCCAAGGTCGTGCAAGTAACGGCTCAGGTGCAGCGCTTTGGCGCGGTCGAACTCCATGTGGCCGCGATACATCTCGAAGTATTCCTGGAGCGAGATGTAGGGAACCTGGTCTGAGCGTTTTTCGATGTCACGGCGCACGCCGATCCAGCGGGCGGGCAATTCTTCGCCGATGTGACTTAGACCGCTCGCATAGAATTCGATTGCGTTACCCAGTTCACTGGCAGCATCCGGATTTTCGAGATTACCGCCATAGCGTTCTTTTACGTTTTCGAAGCGGTTTCGGATGCCGCTAATATCAATAGCCTTTGACCTACCGCCCTTCTCGTTTTGAAAGATGAGAACGGGGCTGCGCCCGCCGAAGACATCCACCAACTCGAGCCAGTATTTGAAGCCTTCGTCGGAGACCGACTTATGGTCTTTGCGGGTGTCGTCGACGAGGAGATACAGGGAGCGGCGAGTGAGAAAGAACTGGTGCGTGGCGTGATAGATTTCGTGTCCG
>CAYUZM010000889.1:0-3158 GCA_964449665.1 uncultured Solibacteraceae bacterium | reverse complement strand
CCCCGCCGGCGAAGATCAGGACTCCGCCATCTACGTCCCCGTCGAACCCTGCGACCCCTTCGTCGAAGCCATGCGCACCGCCGAAGAGATCGGCGCCCGCATCGAATTCATCGCCCCCGACTTCGGCGAACCTCCCCACCTCGGCGACGCCTACCCCGATCCCTACGCCATCCGCCGCATCCCGCTCGATCGCTATATCGAGTCCTACCGTCTCCATCCGCAAACCCGCACCGAAGAGCTCACCAACTACGCCACCGGCGTCGCCTGGAAGCTCCAAGGCACCGACCCCTCGCAGCCCACCCTCGTCGTGCTCACGCTCAATCTCCTCGATCCCGTCCTCGACGCCATGGAAATGCCGCAGGATCCGCCGAAGAGCAAGAACACCGGCCTCAAGGTGGAACTCATCAACCCCGCGCCCTCGTGCCTTGCCGAGATCACGATGGAGTATCCATACCTCCAGGAACGCTACGAGCGCTATCGCCTCGTGCAAATCGAACATGAACTGATCGACCGCCCCCGCGCCCAAATCGCCCTCCTCCGCGACGCCGAAGAAGCCTACAAGAAAAATACCGGCGACCAGGTCCAACACTGGCAGCGCCGCATGATCGCCCGCTACACGCGCAACCTCGCCTCGCTCAACTCCGAGCTCACCGCGTCTCTATTCGACATCACCGTCGCCGCCCGCGCCATCGTCGACGACAACTACGCCTGGGAGGTGTGGGAAACCGCCGGCATGTACCCGGCCCAACGCGAAGCGTCGTCGCTTGAAACCGTTGACCTCTCCGCCGAAGAGGTCTGGCTCCGCACCCGCAAAATCCGTCTCCGCCGACGCCTTCCCCGCCCCAAGCAAAAGCTCAAGCCCGCCAACCTCAAGATGCGCCGCAAAGAGCGCAAGCCCGGCGAATGGGCCGAAAACCTCGACGGCTCCTCCATCTGCTCCTACCCGCCCGAAGACCTCATCATCGAGGACTTCGGCCACTACCTCAAGAAGAAGGCGCAGTCGATCCTCTCCGAAGAACGGGAACGCGTCGAGCCCTTCACCACCTCTATCCTCGATGGCATCGACATCCGCGAAACCATCCGCAACTGGCACGATGGCACCATCTTCGTGCGCAACGCGCAGAAGGTCGCGGGCGACGTCGGCGCAGTCGTCGTTATCTTCGATCAGGACGCCGAAGGCCGCTACCACTACATGACCACCTGGCTCGGCGAACACCAGAACGAGTCCGACATGGCCTTCTACGCCACCAATCCGTTCGATCACATCGTCGGCCCCGGCATCGGCCGCGCCGAATACGGCGGCTTCCTCATGACCCGCCCTCCGCGCCGCATGTTTAACGTCTGGGACGACCGCGACTACGACTTCGCCGAATCCAAACCCGAACGCCTCCTCATGGCGGCGCTCGATTACTCCGTCGAAAAGTACGTCGTCTACGTTGCGTCAAAGCCTCCGCGCAGCGTCTTCCGCTCCATCGCCAGCCACCTCGGCCGCCGCATTCTCTATGTCCCCATCGGCCAGATGGATTCCACCAAGGTGAAGCGCCTCCGCGTCGTCCACGTCCTGGACGGCCACGACAAACGCGACATCGCCAAAGACTTTATTTGGTAAGTTCCCGCCTACCCCTTTCGAGTTACTGGGCTCCGCCTGTCCTTGGTTACCCCAAAATGCCCCAATTGAATTCGTACTGAATTCGCTCAGTGCGCGCATTATCTATGTGGATAACTGGGAACCAACCGTGTCCGGAAAAAGGAAACTCGACATGAAACGCAAAGCTACTCTCATTGCGATCTTACTCGCGTTGGCTCTTTCGGCCTTAGTGGCCGTGGCCCTGCCAACCGATGCCAAGTACGACGTCAAAGTGCCCGGCGGACTCGCCTTCGCCGAGTTCCGCGGCTATGAAACCTGGCAACCCATCTCGATTAGCCACAACGCGAAGGTCGTCGCGATCATCTCCGGCAATTCCAAGATGATCGAAGCCTACCGCGCCGGCTTTCCGGCCAACGGAAAGCCGGTCCCCGACGGGGCAAAGATGGCCAAAATCCACTGGACCCCGAAACCGGATAAGTTCTTTCCTCAGGCCACCGTGGCCGGCCAGCTCGTAAACGTCGACTTCATGGTGAAAGACAGCAAGCGCTTCGCCGATAGCGGTGGCTGGGGCTACGCCGTCTTCGACTACGACGCCGCCACCGATACCTACAAGCCCGGCACCGCGGCAGGCACGCCGCCCCAACACAACGACGCCAAGTGCGGCTTCACCTGCCACACCGCGGCCAAAGCGCGAGATTACGTTTTCACCGACTACCCCGCGCGCTAATCCGCCGGTCGCGCAGCGCCGCCGCCAGGGCCGGAGAGCCGGCCCACGCTCCGGCCAACGCCTTTCGCCCACTCGTCCGCTCCCACGTCTGCATATATGATGAGAAGCGCCATGGATGCCATCTCTCGCCGCCGAATGCTCACTGCCTCCGTTCTCGCTTCCGTTGGAGGCCCGCTCGCTCAACTCGCCCCCGCCCAACCCGCCGCGGCCAAGCGCCCCAACATCCTCTTCATCATGACCGACGACCACTCCGCCCAAGCCATCAGTTGCTACGGCAGCAAGATCAACCAGACGCCCCACCTCGACCGCCTCGCCAAAGAAGGCATCCGCATGGATTGCGTCTTCGCCACCAACTCCATCTGCACCCCCTCCCGCGCCACCATCCTCACCGGCAAATACAGCCACCTCAACGGCGTCCCCGTCTTCAACCGCTTCGACGGCTCGCAGCAGACGGTCGCCAAGCTCCTCCAAAACGCCGGCTACTACACCGCCATGATCGGCAAATGGCACCTCGGCAGCGACCCCACCGGCTTCGACTACTGGAACATCCTCCCCGGCCAGGGCGTCTACGTCAACCCGACCTTCTACGACAAGGACGGCTCGCAGGTCTACCAGGGCTACGCCACCGACATCACCGCCGACCTCACCCTCGAAGCCATCAAGAACCGCCCGAAGGACAAGCCCTTCTTCGTCATGTCCCACCACAAAGCCCCGCACCGCGAGTGGACCCCCGACGAAAAGCACCGCAAAATGTTCGAGAACAAGCGCATTCCCGAACCCGCCACCCTTCGCGACGACTACGCCGGCCGCACCGACGCCATCCGCGAGCAAAAGCAATCCGTC
>CAYUZM010000888.1:0-3159 GCA_964449665.1 uncultured Solibacteraceae bacterium | reverse complement strand
GTGTTGCCGAAGGAACGTGCACGATGCGGAAAAAGTGATTGGCAGGCTGCTCCAGCAGGGTTACGGGCAGGTGGCGACGCCCGCCGAAGCCGAACTGGTGCTGTACAACACCTGCTCGGTTCGCGATAGGGCCGAGCAGAAGGTGTTCCACCGTTTGGACCAGTTAAAGAAAGAAGGCGGCAAGAACGGCAAGGTGTACGGCGTGCTGGGGTGCGTGGCGCAGCAGGAGGGCGAGCGGATTTTCGAGCGCGCCCCGCATGTGTCGCTGGTGGTGGGGTCGGCGAGCTATACGAAGCTGCCGGAACTGCTGGTGCAGATTGAAGCGGGCGGGCGGCGGGTGACGGGCTTGTCGCTCGATACGGAAGATACGTTCGAGACGCCGTTCACGCGGCGCGACAGTCCGCACCGGGCCTACATCACGATCATCGAAGGCTGCGACAAGTCGTGCGCCTATTGCGTGGTGCCGATGACGCGGGGGCCGGAGCGGAGCCGGACGTCGGAGTCGGTGTTGGACGAAGCGCGGAAGATTGCCGAGGCGGGGTTCACGGAGATTCAACTGCTGGGGCAGAATGTGAACTCGTACCGCGATCCGTCGGCGGCGGGGATGAACTTTGCGCGGCTGCTCGATGCGGTGGGGAAGGTGCCGGGCATACGGCGTGTGCGGTTCACGACGTCGCATCCGCGCGACTTCACCAAAGAGATTATCGACGCGATGGACGAGAACCCGGTGTTGTGCAACCACGTGCACCTGCCGGTGCAGGCGGGGTCGGACCGCGTGTTGCACGCCATGCAGCGGCTGTACACGCGCGACGACTATATGCGGCGGATCGAGTGGATGAAGAACTCGCGGCGGAACATCGCGATCACGACCGATATTATTGTCGGGTTCTGCGGCGAGACCGAGGAAGACTTCCAGCAAACGCTGAAGCTGATTGAAGACGTGGAATACGACTCCATGTTCAGTTTCAAGTATTCGCAGCGGCCGAATACGCCGGCGCTCGCGTTGAGCGGCCACATCGACGAAGCGGAGAAGAGCCGGCGGCTGGCGATTCTGCAGGAGAAGCAGCGCGGCATTCAGATGCGGCGCAACGCCGATTACATTGGCGAGCGCGCCGAGGTGATGGTGGAGTATTTCAACCAGGCCACGGGGCAGTGGGTGGGACGGACGGCGCAGAACAAGACGTTGAACTTCCTGCACCCGGCCGCGATGGCGGCGCCGGTGGTGGGGCAGTATCTGGACGTGATGGTGACGCGGTCGAGCCCGAACTCGCTGGGCGGCGAGACTGCGCGCGCGTGAGGCGGTCTGCTCTAATGAGACTAGAAGGGAGGCGCCATGGAAGTTGAGATGAAGATCCGCGGGCTGATGATGGACCCGGTTACCAACATGCCCATAGTGATTTTGAAAGACGCGCAGGGCAACTCCATTCTGCCGATTTGGGTGGGCGTGTACGAGGCCAATGCGATTGCGTTGGAGATCGAAAAAGTGGTGACGCCGCGGCCGATGACGCACGACCTGATCAAGACGCTGCTGACGGGGCTGCACACGGGCGTGCGGAAGATCGTGGTGAACGAGCTGAAAGAGGACACGTTCTACGCGGTGATCTGGCTGGAGCGCGAGGGGAAGCTGATTTCGGTGGACTCGCGGCCGTCGGATGCGCTGGCGATTGCGCTGCGGCTAGACTGCCCGATCTATGTGGACGATTCGGTGCTGCAGAACTCGAAGATGGCGAACACGATTGCCGACCGCGTGAACAACGAAGAGCTGCGGCGCTGGCTGGAGAACCTCAACGACGAGGATTTGGGCCGGTATAAGATGTGACCCGGCAGGCCCGCGGGCCTGTGGCACGAACACGCGATGCTGAAACAACTGGAACGGCTGATGGAGCTTGGCATTGAGGCCGCTCCGGTGGACGGCATGGAGCGCCACGTGGTGTTTGCGCGCGGCGGCTATGCGGCGCTTGTGGAGCGGACGGCGTCCGGGTTTGGCCGCGTGGGGGCGGCGGGGTTGATGACCTCGACGGGCCTGGCGATGCTGGTTTGGCGCGACGCGAAGGCGTACTTCGTGACGCGGAGCGGGGAGCAGGCGGCGAGCGAGGAGCAGGTGTCGGCGCTGCGGGCGTTTTCGAGCGACCTGGAGCGGACGCTGAGAGCCTGCTGAGAGTTTAGGCCGCCGATGGACGCCGATTCACGCGGATCAAGTGATGGCAGGATGCCGTGAAATGATTTCGGAACTTATGGTTTTCGCGTTTCCGCCCTAGTTAATTGTGACGCGAGTAGCGTGCCGGCGAGGCGCCTGCCGATGGGTGGCGGTTCGTTAGTGACGCCGAATTGAAATACGCAATCTTCGAACACTAAACTGCCTTCCAGCCGGACGTCGCCTCCGGAGTATCGGATCAAGCAGCCCTTGAAGACGACTTCTTTCGCAATGACAAATTTCTGTTCTCCTGGAGGCAGGTCCAAGGTGAAAGCGCATCTCTCTAGCACTGTTCGTTTCAGAATGACATTGGGCGATCCGCCGCCCTCGAACTCGACCTCGAAGTTTGTGGGCGGCTGGCATTCCGGGAGTTGTTGACGGAAAATCGCAGGGTTGCGCACTCTGGAAGCAAGAGTTAAGGCTTCGGAGGCCACTTGCCACGCGAGCGGTTTGAGACTGGGCCTCTCGTCTGCGTCGGCTAATGCTTTGGAGCCAACTTTGGTCAGCGATTCAGGAGAGAGCAGTACGCCCGTCTTCGCGGCCAACGCGATGATATTTCGTGCGTCATTGAGTGCCCCGCGCGTGGTAGCCTCCGACTTGGCCGGAGAAGTGCCTTTGTCGGGATATGTTCGCTGAAGCGCATCGTTTAGCATGTCACGGATGTCTTTGTTGAGATCGTCAACTTTCCGCTCTTGCTTCTCGACGGCTTCCTTTATGGTCGTGACCTGTTCAGACAGCTTGAAGATATCGGGTTTGACGAAGTAACTTACGCCAACGATTAAAACGCTCATCGCACTGACGACTGCAATGAATGGAGGTAGATAGGAGGCGAAGAGCTTCTTGCCGAACTCTCGCCACTGATTGCCAGGCTCTTTCTGAATGGCGGCAATGAGCCGTTCCTCAGTTTGCTTTATTGACTATCTCCTAATATAGCGGAACTATTTGTCTTCTCGCGCGTCTAATCG
>CAYUZM010000887.1:0-3171 GCA_964449665.1 uncultured Solibacteraceae bacterium | reverse complement strand
TCCAGTCCCAGCGCGGCATCCGCGCCACCCACCCGCTCATCCGCGAACCCATCCCCGCCCAGGCCGACGCCCGCCCCTACGTCGCAGCCCGCGGCTCCACCGCCGCCGCGCCTCTTTACAAGGAAAGCGAACCCATCGCCGTCGATGCCGGCTTCCCCGAAGACGCCCGCCAGTTGCTCGAAACCTACTACGGCACTCGCATCCGCCCCGTTTCGGAGTTCCATGGCGGCAAAGTCGTCTTCACGCCCAGAATCATCGCCGACATCGCCGCGCGCATGAACGTGCCCGTCCCGGCCTGTGCCGTGCGCGTGCCGCCCAAGCCCACGGCCGCCGCTCCCACCCGCCCGCGGCCTCGCGTCAATCCACCTTCGGCAGCGCGAACGCCACGTAAGCGCCCCGTATCGGCACTTGCGTCGAAGGCGTAAGCCCCACCTGCGCCGCCGCGCAGAACACGATGTACTGGCGCCCGCCCAACTCATACACGGCGGGCATGCCCTCCAGCGCGGCGTCCAGTTCGTACTCCCACAGCACCTTGCCGTCGTTCACGTCCAGCGCCCGCACTTTTTTGTCGCGCGTGCCCGTGAACAGCAGGCCGCTCGCCGTCACCACCGGGCCCACCTTCGGATAGTGCGTGCCCGTGTTCTTAATCCCTTTCGCCGCGAGCTCCGGCACCTCGCCCAGCGGAATCTTCCATCGAATCGTGCCTTCATTCAAGTCGTAGGCGGTCAGCGATGTCCACGGCGGCTTGATCGGCGACAACCCGTCGCTCGCAATCATGAACCCAAAGCCCGTATAGAACCGCTCGCCCGCCGAGGCCGCGAGCAACTTGTCCTGCTCCGGATCTTTCGCCAGCTTCAACATCGCCGGCAGATCCTTCGACACCACGTACAGCAGCCCCTTCGCCGGGTCCACCGCCGCGCCGCTCCAGTTCGCGCCGCCATTGTTGCCCGGCATCTGCACCGTGTTGCGCGTGCCCGGCGGCGTAAACAGCCCCTCGTTGCGCGCGCTCAGCATCTCGTCGCGAAACTTCGCCCGGTCCGCCGGAGAAAGGTAGGGACTCAAATCGTCGGCCGTGAACGTCTGCCGCGCAAACGGCGGCGGCTTGGTCGGAAACGGCTGCGTCGGCCACGTCTCCTCGCCCGCCATATCGGATTTGGGGACCTTTTTCTCTTCAATCGGCCACAGCGGCTTGCCCGTCAGCCGGTCGAACACGAACACAAACCCTTGCTTGGTCACCTGCGCCACGGCTTCGATCATCTTGCCCTCGTGCCGCACCGTCAGCAGCTTCGGCGCCGTCGCATGGTCGTAGTCCCAGATGTCGTGGTGCGTCGTCTGGTAATGCCATAGCCGCTTGCCCGTGCGCGTGTCGAGCGCCAGCAGGCAGTCGCTGAACAGATTCGCGCCGCTCCGGTCCGCGCCATAGAAGTTGTACTTCGCGCTCGCCGTCGGCGCGTAGAGAATGCCGCGCTGCGCGTCCAGCGCCAGTTCCGTCCACACGTTCGCGCCGCCCACGCGCTTCCAGGCGTCCTTCGGCCACGTGTCGTAGCCGAACTCGCCCGGACGCGGCACCGTGTGGAACGTCCAAACAAGCTTCCCCGTCCGAACGTCGAAGGCGCGTATGTCGCCCGGCGCCGAGCCATAGCCCTGGTTCGTCGCCGATCCCATGATGATCAGGTCCTCAAACACCCGCCCCGGCGACAACGATTGCACCACCCGCAGCGTCGCCGGATCGCGGTCCAGCCCCTCTTTCAAGTTCACCTTGCCGCCCACGCCGAACGACTCCACCGGCTTCCCCGTGAACGCGTCGAGCGCCCGCAAATACTGGTTGCTCGCAAACAGAATCCGCCGCTCCTTGCGGTCCTTGCTCTCCCAATAATTCATCCCGCGATGCGTAATCGCCGTCGTGTCCGCTCCCGGCGAATACGCCCACCGCTCCTTGCCCGTAGCCGCATCCAAAGCCACAATCGTGTGCTTCCGCGCCAGCACATACATCCAATCGTCGGCCACAATCGGATTAAACGAGTACTTATTCCCATCCCCCGTCGAGAACGTCCAGGCCACCTGCAGCTTCGTCACGTTCGACTTATTGATCTGCGTCAGCGCCGAGTACTGCGAAGAGTCGGGAGCCCCGCCATAATCGCTCCACGTCTTGTACGTCTGCGCCCAAGCGCACCCGGCGAACAAAACCGCGCCGGCCAACAAAGTTCGAACCATGCAGCTATCATGCCATTGGATCCCCATGACTCGCGCTGCCGCCCTTCTCCTCCTCGCCTCGACCACCGCCCCGTTCGTCGCTCCCGCCGCCGCCCGCGCCGCCGACTGGCCCGAATTCCGAGGCCCCGGCCGCACCGGCAACTGGACCGAAACCGGCATCCTCGAACGCTTCGCCGCGCCCAATCTCAAACCCGCCTGGCGCACCCCCATCGGAGGAGGCTTCGCCGGACCCGCCGTCGCCGCAGGCCGAGTCTATGTCACCGACTACGTCCCGGCATCCGGCGCCACCGCGTCCACCCCCTCCGCCTCCACCAAAGGCACCGAACGCGCCCACTGCCTCGACGCCGCAACCGGCCGCATCCTCTGGACCCGCGAATGGCCCGTCTCCTACCAGGGCATCAGCTACGCTTACGGCCCCCGCGCCACCCCCACCGTGGACGGCGATCGCGTCTACATCGTCGGAGCCAGCGGCCAGTTGCTCGCCCTCAACGCCCGCAACGGCGAGATCCTATGGCAGAAAAACTTTGTGAACGACTACGGAACCACGCTCCCCGTCTGGGGCATCTCGGGCGCGCCCATCGTCGACGGCCCTCGCCTCATCGCCGTCGTCGGCGGCCAGCCCGACGCCAAGGTCGTCGCCTTCGACAAGCTCACCGGCAAGGAACTCTGGCGCGCGCTCCCGTCGGATTCCGAGCAAGGCTACTCCCAGCCCATCCTCATCGAATCCTCCGGCGTCCGCCAGTTAATCGTCTGGCACTCCGCCGCCCTCGCCTCGCTCGACCCCGCCACCGGCAAACGCCTGTGGGAAGAACCCTTCCGCATCAACCTCTCCGTCGCCCTCGCCACGCCGGTCTTCGACAAAGCCCTCCTGCTCGTCACCTCGTTCTACAACGGCTCCCTTCTCCTGCAACTCGACGGCGCGCCCGCCCCCCAACTCTGGCAAGGCAAACGCGCCCC
>CAYUZM010000886.1:0-3176 GCA_964449665.1 uncultured Solibacteraceae bacterium | reverse complement strand
CCCATCCCGCCGTCGCCGGCCAATTCTCCCCTCGCTCCGGCAACCGCGTCGCTCTCCCCCACTCCGCTGTCACCTACGCCGAACGCGCCGAACAGTGGCGCCGCATCCGCCGCGGCGAAGCACCCGGCGGCGTCGCCACCCGCTCCGGCGTCTTCGCTCCCGTCGCCAACCTCGGTCTCATTCTCGTCGACGAAGAACACGACTCCAGCTATAAACAGGAAGAGACCCCCCGCTACCACGGCCGCGACGTCGCCGTCGTCCGCGCCCGCTCCGAACACGCCGCCATCGTCCTCGGTTCGGCCACCCCCGCGCTCGAATCCCGCTACAACGCCGAAAAAGGAAAATACACTTACCTCGAATTACCGGAACGCGTCGAATCCCGCCCCATGCCCGCCGTCGACTTAGTGGACATGCGCCAGGAGTACGTCGAGACCAAGAAAAACAACTTACTCTCCCGCCCCCTCCTCGAAGCCCTCCGCGAACGCCTCGCCGCCGGCGAACAGTCTATGATCCTCATGAACCGCCGCGGCTTCTCCAGCTTCGTCAACTGCCGCGCCTGCGGCCAGTCCATCCTCTGCGCCAACTGCGCCGTCACCCTCACCTGGCACCGCCGCGACAAACGCCTCCTCTGCCACTACTGCGGCTACGCCGAACGCGTCCCCGAAGTCTGCCCGCACTGTTCCAGCGAACATCTTTACTTCCTCGGCGCAGGCTCCGAGCGCCTCGAAGACGAACTCCACGCCGCCTTCCCCCAAGCCCGCATCGGCCGCATGGACCGCGACACCGTCACCGGCCGCCGCGACTACGAGCGCTTCCTATACGCCATGCGCTCCGGCGATCTCGACATCCTCGCCGGCACCCAGATGATCGCCAAAGGCCACGACATCCCCAACGTAACTTTCGTCGGAATCGTCAACGCCGACATCGGCCTCGCCATGCCCGACTTCCGCGCCGCCGAACGCTGCTTCCAACTCCTCACCCAAGCCGCCGGCAGGGCAGGGCGGGGAACCATCCCCGGCCGCGTTCTCATCCAAACCCTCAACCCCGAACACTACGCCGTCCGCTTCGCCGCCGCTCAGGACTACGCCGGCTTCTACAAAAAGGAGATCGAGTTCCGCTCCCTCATGCGCTACCCGCCCTTCGCCGCCCTCGCCAACGTCCTCTTCCGCGCACCCCAACAAGAGGAAGCCCTCCGCCTCTCCACCGAAGCCGCCCGCTTCTTCACCCCGCCCCGCGAAGGCGTCAAAGTCCTAGGCCCCGCCGAAGCCCCCGTCCCCAAACTCAAACAGGAGTTCCGCTACCAAATGCTCTTAACGACTCCCCATCGCGCGCGCCTCAACGAACTCCTCCGCAACCTCCGCCAATTCGCCGCCGAACAAAAATGGCCCGCAACGTCGCTAGTAATCGATGTCGATCCCCACTCGCTCATGTAACAGCGCGTGGCGCCGCACTACCCGATCTCGCTACGCAAACGCCTTCCGCAGCAACTCGTAACTCTTCCGCACCGCCGCGCCCGCCTCCTCCTTGCCCTCCATCTCCAACGACACCCACCCCTTGAATCCCGCCCCGCGCAGAATCTTCGCAATCCGAGGATAGTCCAGATCCAGCGAATACCAAACCCCGCCCCCGTAGTAAGTCTTCGCCTGCACAATCGTCGCCACCGGAGCCAACTTCGCCAGCCCCTCGTACGGATCGCCCGGATAGTTCCCCGTATCCACGTTCACGCCCAGCCACGGCGAATTCACCGCCTTGTGAATCGCCAAAACATTTTCCACCTTTGTCGTGAGCCCCCAGTGATTCTCCAAACACAGCGTCACGCCCTCGCGCTCGCACGCCGGCAAACACTTCCCAATCGACTCCACACACCAATCAATCGCATCCTTTTCCACAAACCCCTGCAACGGCGGCTCGTCGCCCTTTACCTTCATCAAATCGTCGAACGATGGCACCGTATTCCAACGCCCCGAGTTCAACCGGATCGCCGGAACCACCATCCGTGCCGCCATCTCCACGCATCGCACCGTGTGCGCGACATTCTTCTCCCGCTCCGCCTTGTCCGGAAACACGAAGTCCTGATGAATCGACAGCATCGGCAGCGACAACCCGCGCTCAAACGCCATCCGCTTCAACTTCGTCAGATACCCCGGCGACTCCTCCGACATCTGCCGGTGCAAAATCTCCACCCCGTCAAACCCGATCGCCGCGGCCTCTTCAATTACTTTTTCAATAGGAAACTTCTCGCCCCGCAAATGCCAGTACGAGTAAGTCGAGACCGCCAGCGGCAACCGCGCCGCCTTTCTCGCCCGCGCGCCTCCCCCTTCCTGCGCCTGCGCGCCCCGCGACAATGTCGCCGCACCCAACGCCGCACCCGCCATAACCCCAGCCACTTCTCTGCGTGTCATCGAAACAGCCCTCCACCCATCAATCTCTCCATTGCCGCGAAATACCCATCATCGTCGGCCAGCCCCTGCGCCGCCACCCACTCTTCATCGCTCAACTTCGCGCGCCCCGCCATCAGCGCCTTGGCATCCGTGCCCACCAGGTACCGCAACTTCGGTTCATCCGTCTCCACCGCATGTTCAATCGCCGCGGCCACATCGCCCGGTTGCGTCGGCTTCTCCAACTGCTTCCCGAACAGCGCCCACAGCCGCCGCACCGGAGCCTGATACGCTCCATACTCGGTCAACGGCGTCGACGACTTACTGAAGATCGGAGTCAACACCACCCCCGGCTCAATCACTGCCACGCGAATCCCATGTGGCTTCACCTCGCTCGCCAGACACTCGCTCATCGCCTCCAGCGCCCACTTCGACGCCGCATAATGCCCATGCCCCGCCAGCGCCAGCCGCCCCGCAAGCGAAGTCACGTTCACAATCGTTCCACTCCGCCGCTCGCGCATCGAAGGCAACACTGCCTGCACCATCCGCACCGGACCAAAGTAGTTCGTCTCAAACGTCCCATGCCCGCGCTCAAGCGACGCCAGCTCCACCGGACCCCCACCGCCGATCCCCGCGTTGTTCACCAGCACATCAATGTGCCCGCCCTCTTCCAGTACGCGCGCCACACACGCCCGCACACTCTCCGCGCTCGTCCCCTCCACCTGCACGACCCCCATGCCCAACTCGCCCGCCGCCTCACCCCACGCGTCGGCCCTCCCCGGCACCCGGCCTCCACCC
>CAYUZM010000885.1:0-3177 GCA_964449665.1 uncultured Solibacteraceae bacterium | reverse complement strand
CGCTGTGGCGGGCGTATGGGGGAGGGCAGTTTTGGCCGTGCCCGGGGGCCGGTGGGGCAGTATGTTGCTCGTGCCCAGGTCGACGTCGTGGGTCGAGCGCTTGGTCATCTGAATGCGCTGGTAGTGGTTGTAGACGGCGTCGGCGAGTTTGCGGTTAGTCGTCTCCTGGCCGATGACGTACTGATCGAGGTATTCCTTGATCTCAAGCGGCTTGGGGAGTTTGTTCGGAAGGCCCGCGGCGGGTTCGTTGCGATCGTCTTCCAGAATGGAATTGCATACGGCGATGCATTCGTCGCAGATGTAGGCTCTAGGATAGTCGCTGGGGGAGCTGATCAGCTTACCCACCGCGTCCTGGCTTTTGTGGCAAAACGAACAGCGTAGCGTTTCGTCGGAGCCGGACCTCTTCAAACAGTGACCTCCCTGGCGCGAGCGGTGGTGAGCGGAGACCCAGCTTCCCGTCGGCTGCCTCCATTATCACCCGAACGGGGGGCGGCGGGCAATTCGGGCGCTACTTCTTGCCGAGTACGCCTTCGAGCGTATCGGCGACGAGAACTTTCTTGGCCCAGCGTTCGATCTGTGCGGAGGTGGCCGCTTCCAGACGGTCGTCGGCCCACTTCGGAACCGCGCCGAACTTGGTGGCCAGCAGGCTGCGCAGCATGGTTGCCTGGGCATGGCGCATGATGTCCATGACGAATTCGTTTTTGTAGAAAGGATCGGTTCTTGCGCCCATGGCCTTCATCTCCATTCTGAGGCGTCCGGTCAAGCGCCGCAAGCCCGACAGCAACGCCAGTTGCAGCAGGACCCTGCGCCGTTCCGGAGCGCTCAGGGTTCCCACTTTTTTGAGAATCTCCGGGATTCGCTCCGGACCGCCGCCCGCCAACATGGCCAAAGCCAGATCGCCCGGCCTCCCGCTGGCAAGAAGTTGCGCGGCGTCGAGCTGGCGGTTATCCATCAATGTGTATGCGGCCCGCGTCTCACCGAGATCGACCTGATTCCACATCCGCATCTTTGCCTGGCCGGGGTGGAGAACCACCTGGCGTATACGGGGCCGGTAGTTCTGTCCGAGGAGGAGGCAGTGGATGCCCTCGCGATAGGGCATGTTGCGATCATTGGTGCTTTGAAACTCGATGTGGAGAAGCGTGGAGTCGGCGAGCAGCAGGACGAGATCGGCCCGGCGCTCTTCCACGCGCGCCAACTCCACGTTGAGAACTTCGCGCACCGGAACACCGGCCGTCAGTTGATCCAACAGGCTCGGGTGATCCCGCTGGAACAGGTCTTTGACGACCAGGTCGTATTTGCCCGCTTCCTTCATGGAGCCATCGCGCCCGGCGCGCGAGTGTAGGCGGCTATTCCGCGGCCGGCGGTTCGGCGGCAGGCAACTCGCCCGCGACCTTCTTGGACTGCTCGAACAGGAAGTTCAGCACCTTGGTGGTGCGGATCTGCATGGCGATGCGGCGGATGGCGCCGTTTTCTTCGAGTTGCTTGCGGATGGCGGCGGCGGGCTGGCGTTCCCGGCGGGCGACGCTGTGGATCTCGCGATCGATTTCGTCGTTGAGGACCTCAATCGCCTCGCGCTCGGCGATCTTGTCGAGCAGCATGGAGGCGCGTACTTCCCGCGTGGCGCGGTCCTTTTGCGAGTTCTTGATCTCGTCCCACTTCAGGTTGAGCTTCTTCACGTCGACGCCGGCGCCGGCCAGTTCGTAGAGCCGCGACTCGACGTTGGCCTGAATCTGCTGGTCGACAAACGCCTCGGGCACGGGGAATTCGTGCGTATCGACAAGCTGATCGACCAGCTTGTTCTTGGCGGCGGTTTGAGCCTGCGTTTCGCGCTCGCGGAGGATGGTCTTGCGGATCTCCTCTTTCAGTTCCTCGAGAGTCTTGAAGTCGCCGATGTCCTGCGCGAAGTCGTCGTTCAGCTCGGGCAGTTCCTTCTTGCGAAGGCCCTTCAGCACCATGTGGAATTTGACGGTCTTCCCGGCCAGCCGCTCGGCGGCGTACTCTTCCGGATAGGTAACCTCGACGTCGGCCTCGCCCTCGGGCGGCGTCATGCCGCGCAGCGCTTCCGTGTAGGCGGGAATCGTCTCCTCGCCGCCGACATGCAGCATCACTTCCGGCTGCTCAATGGGGTCGCCTTCGACGCCTTCCACGCTCTTCAAACTCACCACGGCGTAGTCGCCGTCTTCGACGGGGCGCGGATCGATGTTGACGTAGTCGGCCTTCTGGTCGCGAATGCCTTCGAGGCGCTTGGCGATGTCATCTTCGCTCACGACCGGTTCGTCGTAGGGAACCTGCAAGCCGCGATACTCGCCCAGCTCAAATTCGGGCAACACCTCGAACTCGGCCTTGAAACGGATGGGCTCGTCGTCGTGGAAGTGGATGTCGGTGACGTTGGGGTTGCCCACCACCTTCCAGTCTTCCTGGTCGGCGCGGGCGCGGAAGGCCTGCGGGACAAGCTTTTCGACCACTTCCTGGCGGATATCTTCCTTGAACCGGGTGCGGATGATGGACAGCGGCGCCTTGCCCGGGCGGAAGCCTTGCAGACGCACTTTCTGCTGGAGCGAGAGGACCACCTTCTCGGTAGCCGCCTGGACCTCTTCCAAGGGAATGACGATTTCCGTGGTTCGCTTGATGTCTTGGGTTTCGCTCAAGTTCGTGCCTTCCTAAACAGACGGATGGCCGGACCTCGTGAAGAGAGGCCCGGCCGGTTTGGTTTTGTGCAGAGCGGAGCTTCGGCTGACTAGCCCCGTGCGCCGGCCGTGGCGCCCGCGGCGGAACGCAGGTCTTCGGCCTTGCCGGTGGCTTCCCAGGAGAAGGTGCTCTCGGTCCGGCCGAAGTGGCCGAACGCGGCCGTATCCCGATAGATGGGGCGGCGCAATTGCAGATGCTCGATCATGCCCTTGGGCGTGAGCGGGAACAGTTCGCGCACCAGGGCGACCAGGCGCTCTTCGCCGATCTTGCCGGTGCCAAACGTATCCACTCGGACGCTGACGGGTTCGGCCACGCCAATGGCGTAGGCCAGTTGCACTTCGCACTTGTCGGCGAGGCCGGAGGCAACGATGTTCTTCGCCACGTAGCGGGCCATGTAGCAGGCCGAGCGGTCGACCTTCGTCGGGTCCTTGCCGGAGAAGGCGCCGCCGCCGTGACGGCCCATGCCGCCGTAGGTGTCGACGATGATCT
>CAYUZM010000884.1:0-3179 GCA_964449665.1 uncultured Solibacteraceae bacterium | reverse complement strand
AAACGAGGAAGATGGCGGTCGTCCGCCTCCGCAACAGCCTGAGGTCCCCGAACCGTCCATGTACATGCTGATGGGTGCGGGCCTGTTGGCGTTGGGCGCTCTCAAGAATCGCGCGCGCAAGCAGTAAACGACCTCTCTCCAAGAGCCATTCGGGCCAGACGAACAGCGGGCGCCTTCGGGTAACACTGAGACGCACGCCACTCGGCTGGCCCTTGTGGTTCTTTGCCCCGTTAGGGCTACTTCACGGAGAATGCGATGGCGTTCGCAATCGCCGTCTGGGTGCCGAGCACGGCCGTTGCGCCGGCCGAATAGCTTCCCGCCTTGGTCACTTTGAAGGAGTATGAGGCTGTACCGGTCGAGTTCGTGAGGACCGACTTGGCCGTCACGGAGCCGCCGGGTTGCGTCACCCGGAACGTAACAGTGGCGTTTGCCGCCGGGTTCACTCCCGAGAGCACTTTGGCGGTCAATGTCACGTTGGAACGGATGGCGGCCACGGTGGTAGGGCCGGTGAGCGTGGCCGTGAGCGCCGGCAGCGGTGCCGTGACCGTGGCGCTGGCGGGCGTGGTCTGGTTGTGGTTGGCGTCGCTCACAATGGCATTGGCGGCGTAGGTGGCCGCGGGCGTACCACCGGGGATGGTCTTAGTCATCGTGAAGGGAGCCGAAGCGCCGGGGCTTATGGTCAGACCGCTCGTGGAATAGGCCGTCGTCCAGCCCGCCGGCGCGGTGGTGCCAGGTAGGAACGTCGCGGGTGGGCAGCCGGCTGAGTCCTTGTTCGTCACCGTGACCGTGTAGTTCAGATTGGCTCCCGGAGCCCCGCTGGGGTTCGCGGGTGAAATTGCGACCGTGGGAGCGGCGCGCACGCAGGGCAGCGCTCCGTAGTTGACAGCCACCGCCAGGCCGTTCGCCGACGCGCTTTGGACCTGGATGGAGACATTCGAGTAGGGATCGGTCCATGTCTTGCCAACCGTCAGCGCCGGATCGGTCCATGCCGCGGTTTCCGGCGTAAAGTCGAGCAGGTTGGAGTAGGAGTTGGCACCTTCCTCGTAGTGCACCACGGCGCCCGAGAAGACCTGGGAGTTGAGCGTGGAGTCATATAGGCCGATGGGCTGGCGGTACTCCAGCCACAACCAGGCGTTGTTGCCGGTGCCGCGCTGAATCTTCAACCCCTGCTTGCCTGGTGTGGCCTGCTCGAACGGAACGACGTTGAACACGCCGTTGCTTTGCACCGTGGGCGCTTGGGTGGATTGAGTAAACCAGTTCAGCTTCACCTTGTTGGGAGTGGAGTAGTGGCCAAAGTTCCAACTGCCCATGGTGGAGAAGACGTCGCCATATTCGGTGATCGTGCCTGTTGTGCCCAGCGCGCCGAGAGGCGCGGCGCCGTAGTCGAACGTGCGGGCGTGATGGAGACCGAGATTGTGCCCGCCCTCGTGCGTGGCGAGTTTGACGCCATAGTCGATGCTGGAGAAATACTTGGCGGCAAGCCATGAGACCGAGGCCGTGAACGAACCGTCGCGGGCCGAACTCAGCGTGCTGCAACCGAGCGTACCGAGCCCCGCCCAACCGCAGCCAGTGGGCTGTGGGAAGACGATCATCACGCGGTTGAACGTGCGGAAGTCGACTGAGGAGTCAGCCGCTTTGATGGCGGCGTCGCGCATCTGGTAGTACTGATCGCAGCTATAGGCGGCGTCGAGGGTGAACCATCCGAACACCTTGCCCGTGGCGGAAGTCTTGCCCTGGCTCGCTTCTCTCCAAAATCCGTCGACCGAACGGCCTGAGGGCTGGAAGAAGATGTCCTGGACAATTTGAGGCGTGACGTTGCTCGGCGGGGTAACGCCGGGAAATGTCACCAGCAGGACGGCAATGTATTGCGTGCCGGTGGTGGAGCAGGAGGAGATGGTCCCGACCGAGCCCGATGTCGCGCCATCGGCGGCGGCGACCGCGGCACCGACCTTTACGCCACGCACGCGCAGAATGTCATTGCAGGCGATATCGGGCGCCCTGCCGGGAAAGTTCACCTTCACCCACTCGGCTCCCATCTTCATGCGGATGTCCGATCGCCCGCGCGTCAACGTCTCATCGTCGAGGACGACGTGCTCGGCAATTCCCGAGAACTCGCCTTGCTGCTCCAGTGCCGCGCCAGGAAAAGCCGCGGCGAGCGATTGCAGGAGTTCGGCGGAAAAGGCCGTGTCGAGGACCGCTTGCGCGTCCGTATCGATCAACGCGGCAAGCGCGGCGGCCCGCTGCTGAAAGATGGGTGCGGCCTGGGCGCGAATGGATGCTTGCGCATTTGCGTTGGCGTTCAGCAACTGGCCGTGAAGCTGAAGCACGCGCGTGTTCCAGTTGCGGATGGCCTGTGCATTTGCCTGCCCTTGCGAGTTGCCTTGCGCGGCGAGAGGGGCCTGCGCAAGGACAGCGCCGAGGATGGCGGCGGCGAGTAAAAACATTTTGGAGGAGTTTTGTTTGCTTTGAAAAACCATGGAGGGTGACCTGCTGAAGCATTTATCGGTCCATCATTGCTGCAGCAGAAGTGAAAATCCGCTTGTCGGTGTAAAGAAAGACCCAGGGTGAGTTTTGACTTAACCCCTAGCGTAGGGGATGGTCCCCATTACGCCGGGCGGGGAAGGTTCATGAAAAAATTACCAGGTAGATTTGACTGAAAACGCTAGCTTTCGACGCCCATCTGGTCGAGCCGGTAGCGTAGCGCGTTTCGCGTGAGCCCCAGTAACCGCGCGGCCTGGCTCTTATTGCCATCGGCGCGGCGAAGGGCTTCGCGGATGATCGACTGCTCGTACTCGTCAAGCGTGACGCCTTCGGGAAGGAAGTGTGTGTCGGCCGCGGCGGGGCGTGGACGAAGACTGGCGTCCATTCGGATGGCGGCCGCGGTGAGGTTGCCGCCGGAGGAGAGCACGAGGCTACGCTCAATCACGTTCTCCAACTCGCGGACATTACCCGGCCAGTGGTAGGACATGAGCTTCTCCAGCGCCGCCGAATCCAGCTCACAAGGAAACTCGGCATATTTGGCGACAAAACGCCGCGCCAAAGCCGGAATGTCTTCTTTGCGTTCACGCAGTGACGGAATGTTGATGGGCACCACGTGGAGGCGATAGTCGAGGTCCTCGCGGAAGCGGGCCTCTTGCAGCGCGGCCCGCAGAGCGGCGTTGGTGGCGGGCACGGCGGCC
>CAYUZM010000883.1:0-3181 GCA_964449665.1 uncultured Solibacteraceae bacterium | reverse complement strand
AAAATCCCCTCCGGCAACGTGCTCTCCAAATACTCCAGCGCCGTCCCCCGCAAATGCGCGTCGTCGGTGTGCAGCCCGCGAAACGCCACCCGCAACGGCTCCTTCGGCAACACCAGCATCAGCAGCGTGAACACATGCTCCAAACTCCTGGACGACCGGTTCCGCAAAAACTCGTCCATTAGCGGCGACACCTCGCTGTCCTCGGTCCCATCCAACAGCCGTTGCCCCTCCCACACCGGCTTGCTCACGTTCAACTCCTTCGACACGCTCTCCATCAACTGCCTCTGGTTCACCTCGATCCAACCCACCTGGTCGTGCATCGTCGCCATCGCCCGCCCGCTCTGGTACCGCACCTCGAACCGCCGGTCCGCCAGCGCGTGCATCAATCCGTCGAACACCAGTTGCGACCGCGCCGCCGCCAGCACCCGCGGAATCCTCCGCCGGATCGCGAAGTCCACCTGCCCGTCCAACAGCCAATCCACCAGTTGTCCGCTGCACATCCCCACCGATGCCCGTAGCGCCCGCGTCGCCTCCGGATACATCTGGTCCCAGCCCAACAGTTGAATCACGTGCGGCACAATCGGCGCCCGTAGCGGCGAGTTCAGCGCCAGGGCCCGATGTACCCGCCGCGCATCGCCCGATCGCAACTCCACGATCGCCGCCACCACCGCATCGCCCAGAATCGCGCTCGTCGTCGCGCTGCTCGCCCCAGGTGTCACCTGCGTCGGCGTCCCAGCCCCCGTCACACTCGGCAGTGCCGCAATCTCCATCGACGAATCGCTCCGGCTCTGCGGCCGCCGCGTCTGCAGAGACTCATACACGCCCGTCTGCGCCGGCAGCATCGGCGTCGAATCCATCCCCCCCGTGAATCCCAACGCATCGGCAGGCGAGGCCAGATCCAGTTCCTCGGCGCGCTCCATCAGGTTCTTTTCCAGCGCGTCCACATAGGCGTTCTGGAGCCGCGTCGCCACCCACAAACTCACCAGTCCCACCAGCACCGCGCCCGTCAGTATCGCCTGGTTCGCAATCGCCGGACCCAGCACCAACAGCGCCTTCACCACCATGCTTCCCAGCGCGTCACCCATGCGGTCGAACCCAACGTCCACCGCCTGCTTAGCCGCCCGCTTCTCCCGCGCCGGAATCGGCATGTAGAACAGCTCATACCCCGCCCGGAACAGCGAACTGCGAAACACCTGCTCCAGCCCGCGCGCCACCGTGCCCGTCCACACCCCCGGCAGAATCAGCGCGAACAGTCCGCCAAACGATACCGCCATTGGCAGCGTGCCCACGGTTCTCGCAATCCCCAGCCGCTGCAGTGAAACCGAACTCAACACCGTCTGCGCCACAAACGACAATACGCCCGTCACCGAATAGAACAGCGCAAAGAATCGCAACAGCTCCACGCCGTCGCCATAGGCCCGCGTCGCTTGATACTTGAAGACGTAGTCGATCATCGCCGCGCTCATCGTCCCCAACATCACCAGCCACGCCAGCGTCTGCAAATACGGCGCCCCGCGCAGCGCGCCCAACACAGAAGGCGTGTCTTCCTTCGCCGCCGGCTTCTTCGTAGCCGCCCGCCCGCTGGAACCGAAAAACCGCCACAACAGTGCCGCGCAAATCAGGTGGTAAACCGACAACACCGGAAGCGTCATCGCCACGCCCGCCGCCGCCGCCATCCGCTCGGCCACCACGCCGCCAATCACGCCGCCCACCGATCCGCCGCCCGCAATCCTCCCCACCTGCTTCTTCGCTTCACGCGGGTCGAAGCTCTCATTCACAATCGACCAGAACCCCGACGTCAACAACGGTCCCAGGCTCACAATCTGCAAATACAACAGCACCGCCGTCAGCTTCGGAAACTCCGCCATCTGGCTCCATACCGCCAGCGTCAGCACACTGCTCACCGCAAACGCCGCCGGCATCAGCCGCCCTGGCGTCCAACGCGTCATCGCCCGCGAACTCAGCAGTACCGAGACGAAGCTGAACCCCGCCGCCGCCAACACCATCTGCGGCAGCGACGATACCGGAAAATTCGTCAGAAACACCGCGTCGCGCACGGCCTTCGAGCCGATATAGTGAGCCATCATGGCCGCCGCCGCAGCCATCGCCATCCATGCCGCCGTGTGCTTGCGCCCCGCCTCCATTGCTACGTTTTCGGACCTTCCTGCGCCGCCGTCTGCTCCGGTGCCCCCGTCGCCATCGCCTCGGCCTCCGGCTGCGGATCCTCCGACGCCAAGATCTGCGGCCACCGCGCCGCCAACGCAATCTCGCGCTCACGGAAATCGTTGCGGATCCGCCGGTTCATCTCGCGCCCCACCTCCCACTGCTTTCCCGGCATCGTCTTCAGCCGCGCCTTCACCACCACGCCCGTGTCCAGAAACTGGTCCACGCCCCACACCTCCACCGGTTCCAACATCATCGGTCCGAAACTCGCGTCCGCGCGCATTCCCAGATCGATCTCCTTGATCGCCTGCATCGCCTGATCGACGTCGGAATCGAACGCCAAGCCGATCGTGAGCACGTAGCACGAGTACACACGCGTCCGGTTGGCCAACGACGTAATCGCCCCGTTCGGAAACACGTGCACCACGCCCTCGGCATCCCGCAACACCGTCGTCCGCAGATTCAGCTCCTCCACCACGCCGCTCACGCCATTGATGATCGCCACATCGTTTACGCGGATCTGGTCCTCCAGCAGCACGAATATGCCGTTCATTACGTCGCGCGCCAGATTCTGCCCGCCCAAGCCGATCGCGATGCCCGCCGCCGCGCCCGCGCCTGTCATCAGCGGTGCCACGTCCAGCCCCAACTGCTTCAAGCACACCCCGATCGCGCCAACCCAGATGAACACCGTGATCAGCGTCGTCAGCGCGCCGCTCACCGTCGTGGCGCGCTTCTCCATCTCCAGCTTGTCCGCCCCGCTGCGCGGCTTCAACAGCCGCAGCAAACGGTACCGCAACACACCCACCACGCGCCGCGAAATCCACACCAGCACCATCGCCGCGATCAGCACCAGCAGCGCCTTCGCCAGCGGAATCAAATCTTGGATCGTGAAGTCCTCCAGGCGTGGGGGAACGTTTCGCAGGTCCATCTTCCTAGGGTAAGCGCCCCGCGCCTATTGGGCCCGCACGGCATCGCGCGACGTGCCGATCCCCTCGATCCCCACCTCCACCACATCCCC
>CAYUZM010000882.1:0-3181 GCA_964449665.1 uncultured Solibacteraceae bacterium | reverse complement strand
GAGGAGCAAAAGCAGGCCATCATCCACCGCGCCGTCACCCGCGGCCTCGACCCCACCGTGCGGCTCAAGCCCTCGGGCGAGGAGTGGCTCGGGGATGTGCCAGAGCACTGGGACGCTGTCACGCTCCGGCGAGTCATCCGCGCTGCGGTTGACGGCCCCCCCCACTCCCCAAGCCCCCAAGCCGCTGCTAATCCTGGTCAGCGCCCGCGACTGGTTTGGCACCTACTCGCCCAACTATCTCGAAAACGGCCGCGCCGAATTCGCGCGTCTTAAGCGCTCCTATCAAATTCTCGGAGCCAAGCCCGAGATGTTGCAGTGGTACGAATCGCCGCTCCCGCACGGCCTTGGCTACAACGTCCGCATGGAGATCTATAACTTTCTACTGCGCCATCTGCAAGGCCGCACGACGCCGCTCGATAAAGAGCCCGCCACGTCTGCCGAACCTGATGCTACGCTCTTCGCCGCACGCGGCAACGTCTCCAAGCTCAGCTCGAAAACGCCCTTCGTCCTCGCCCGCGAACTGGCCGATTCCATCACAACTCCGCCGCCCACTCCCGCTCTCGCCAAAACTCTCGGCGGCCTTCTCCGCCTCGATCCCCCGTCCACCAAGCCCGCGCGCGTCCTCAGCCGTGTCGCCTCGCGCGGCTGCGATGCCGAATCCATCGAGATCGACGTCACCGCTGAGGTGACCGTCCCGGCATGGGTCTTTCTCCCGCGTATCCCCACAACCAAGCCGCCGCTCATTCTCCTCGAACCCGCCGGACGGAGCGCCAACTGGGGAGAGGATTCGCTCTATCAACAACTCGCCGCCGCGGGCCGATTGGTCATCGCGCCCGACCTGCGCGCCCTCGGCGACCTCCGCGCCGAATACCCGCGTCACGCATTCGGCAACGCCGCCCGACATCAAGGCGAGGACCCCTACGCTTGGGCCTCTCTCATGCTCGGTCGCCCACTGCTCGGCCAGCGTGTCTCCGACATCCTCGCCGTCGTGCGCGCCGCAACCACTCTATACAAATCGCCCAACGTGCACGTCGCCGCGCTCTCTCATCTCACCGTGCCCGCCCTCTGCGCCGCCGCGCTCGAACCCAAGATCGCCTCGCTCCACCTCTCGCGGCACCTCGTCTCATGGCGGTCACTCGCCGTCACCGAGAACTATGAGCACCCCTTCGCGAACTTTCTCCCCGGCATTCTTCGCACGACGGACCTGCCCCAGATCGCTGCCTCTATCGCTCCGCGCCCCATCACCTTGACGGCGCTCTCCGATCCCACGGCCGCATCGCTCTATAGCGCACCGAACATCAAGATCGTAAACACGCCTCCTTGGGCGCTTGCCACGTTCGGCGTCTAGATTGCGCCGCCGCGCGCGCGCCGCAGGCGTTCTTCCAGCACCATGTCCGCGCGGAAGTTCTCCCACTGAAGGTCCACGCCCGCGGCCATGTCGAGCGCCTTGCGCGGAATCAGTCCGATCAACTCGCTGCCCGCCACCTGCACGCCCCGCGCCTGTGCCGCCGCGCGTACCGCTTCGAACACGGCATGCACCGGGGTCACCTCGAAATCGGTGAGGTTCATCGACACCTGCACTTGCCCCCGCGTGGCCAACTCCAACCCCAACGCCTTCACGCAACGCAAGCCGCCCGAGCTCTCCCGCACCTCACGCGCAATCGCTTTCGCCACGCCCACGTCGCTGGTCGCCAGGTTCACGTTGTAGGCGATAAGAAATTTCCTCGCGCCCACCGCCGTGCATCCCGCCGACGCATGCCGCCCCAGGCCCACATCCGGCGTGCCCACCCGCGCCGACCGTACGAACGCCAGATTCCTTCGCTCCGTCATCCGCGCCGCTGCTTCATAGAGGTAACACGGCACGCCCAACTCCGTCCACAGCCGCTCCGCCGCGCGCGCGGCCAGTTCGACGCACGTCTCCATGGGCGTCTCTTCCAACGGCACAAACGGGAGCACATCCAACGCGCCAATCCTGGGATGCACCCCTTCGTGGTCGCGCAAATCGATTCGCTCCACGGCCACCGCCGCGGCCCGCAGCGCCGCGTTCAACACCGCCTCCACACCGCCCGCAAACGTCAGCACGCAACGGTTGTGGTCCGCATCCGCCGTCTCGTCGAGCAGCCACACACCCGGCGTTTCCCGCACAGCCGCAGCCAGCGCCGCCATCACGCTCCCATCGCGCCCCTCCGAAAAATTCGGAATGCACTCGACAAGCCCGCCGTTCGCGCTCACGCCGACTCCAGCCTCGGATAAATCATCTGGCCCCGCCGCAACGCCATCATCAGCAGGTTCACGCCGAAGTGCAGAGGAACTTCGCGGTAGTCGCTCGCGTTCAGGATCAACAGGTCCGCCCACTTCCCAATCTCGAGCGACCCGGTCCGCCCGCCCAGGCCAAGCGCATATGCGCCGTTGATGGTCGCCGCCGTCATTGCCTCCGCCGGGGTCATCCGCAACTGCGCGCAGGCCAGAGCCACCGCCATCGGCATGGAAGGCGTAGGGCTCTCCTGCGGGTTGAATCCCGTCGAGAGCGCCACCGCGGCTCCGGCGTCAATCAACTCGCGCGCCGGCTCGGGTGCTCCGCCGCCGCGATGAAACCCCGCGCCGGGCGTCAGCACCGCAACGGTCTCGCTTGCGGCGAATCGTTTCGCGGCCTCGTTCAGCCACCCCACTCCGGAGACACTCATCGTCCCTTCTGGCAGGTCTTCCGTCACGCTCCGCAACCGCGCGCACACCGCAAACCCCTGCCCGCGCGCCGCCCGCGCGTAGGCCGATGCCTCGTCGATCCCGAATACGCCTTCTCCGATCGCCACATCCACTCGTTGCGCCAGCTTCCGCCGCGCCACTTCCGGCAGCATCTCCGCTTCCAGCCAGGCGCGATACTCCGCCATGCGCCCCGTGTACTCGGGCGCGACGCCCAACGCCCCTCCGAAACTCGGCACAATCTCAATCGGCCGGTCGTTCAAGCCATCCAGCACCCGCAATGCGCGCAACTCGCTCGCCTCGTCCAGCCCCGCGCCCGATGTCGAACCGATTGTTGTGGTCCCGTATCTCCACACGGTGCGAAGCTGCCGCTTGCCCTCGATCTCCAATCGCTGCGCCGAGTATCCGCGCATGACGCGCAGGCATTCCGCGTTCGGCGCACCTTCCACATCCGGGGCAGGGAAGCGCCCATGCAGGCATC
>CAYUZM010000881.1:0-3185 GCA_964449665.1 uncultured Solibacteraceae bacterium | reverse complement strand
ACGAAGCGGTAACGCACGCGCGGCGGTTGCGCACGAAGCGGTAACGCACGCGCGGCGGTTGCGCACGAAGCGGTAACGCACGCGCGGTGGCGCCCGCGGCCGTAAGGCATTCGCTCTATAACGCGGCAGTTCCCCTTCGCCGAAAAGCAGGGAAGGGGGACTTTCGGCGATGCGTTGCGTACGGAGACCGTTCATTCTTTTTTTTGCGGCCGCCGCCGTCGCGGCTGCGCAGCCGCGCGCAGGGCAGGTGGGGAACCATTTCTCGTTTCACTACCCGGCGCGGTGGGAGTATTCGTCCGATGGCGAGTCGGCCATGCTGATCTCTCCCCAACAGCCCCAGAACAAAGACGACGACAACCAGGTATCGATCGGGATCTCGTTCGTGCCCCGGTGGCGGGATGCCGGGAATCCGGGCGAGGTGCTGCCGCGCGCGACGGGTTTGCTGTACAAGATGCCGGGCAAGAAGGTGAGCGCGCCCGCGCGGTTCAACGGAAGCGAATCAGGCGGGTGGATCCACACGATGCAGCTGGATGCCGATGAGGGCGAGGAAGGCTCAGTGACGCGGGTGTATGTGATTGGGCTGCGGAGCGGCGGCTCGGCCATGCTGTCGGCCTCGGCGGGCCCGGCGGCGATGCGGTATTGGCGGCGGGATGTGGAGGCGATCGCGGCGTCGGTGAGTTCGCAATTGGACGGAGGAGTGGTGGGCGCGGCCGGGGGGCTGGGAGTTGCCGGGCCGGTAGGTGCGTCCGGAGCAGTGGGCGCGGCCGGGACGTTAGGTGCGGCGTCCGTGCAGCCAGCAAGCGCGGCGGCGGTTCGCGCGCGGCCGGGCGTGGCGCCTCAAGACGCCGCAAAGCTGGTGGAGACGTGGAAGGCGGAGTTGAGCGGGCACACCTGGGCGGCGAGGCAGAAAACGTTCCGGCTGGGCGCCAACGGCGCGTACGAGTATGAAGCAATGGTGGTGATCGCGGGCTTGGAAGAGTCCGGGGCGCGGAAGTCGGTGAGCCGGGGGGCGTGGGAGGTGGCCGTGCGCGACGGACGGCCGGGTGTGGCGTTGCGTCCCGCCGATGGGGGCGAAATGTGGCTTTCCTTGGGCCGGGAGGGCGGCGCGGTCGTGCTCGACGGCGACACACTGGAGCGGAAACCGGACTGAGGAAACGCGCCGGGGCGTATAATCGTCGATGTAGCTATGCTTCGACGAAACGCCCTAGGTCTGCTTGCATCCCCACTCGTGGGCGGAGGGCTTCTGCGCGCCCAACAGGGGACGCCCATTCCCGGCGACATCCGAGTGGCGGTGAACGAGGTGATCGTTCCCGTGACGGTGACCGACGACAAGGGCCGCTTCGTCTCGAACCTCGACAAAGACGATTTCAAGGTGACCGAGGACGGCCGCCCGCAGACGATCAAGTTCTTCAGCCGCGAGCGGAATCAGCCGGTGGTGGTGGGCTTTCTGATCGACATCAGCAACGCCAGCCGCCTGCACTGGAAGGTGTTTCAAGAGGCCGCCATCGACCTGGTGCTGAACCTGATGCCGGGCGAGCCGCAGTATTCCGGCTACCTGGTGAGCTACGGCAACGAGGCCGAGATTCAGGCCAACACGAAGTTCGATCCGGAGAACATCGTCGATAAAATTCGCAAGCTGAAGCCGGGCGGCGGTGCGGCGTTCTATGACGCCATCTATCTGGCCTGCACGCGGCGCGACCTGGTGAAGGGCGAACCGATCGAGCCGAGGCGCATCATCGTGGTGATCGGCGACGGGCATGACACGGCGTCGAAGAAGTCGCTCGAAGAGGTGCTTGAGCTGGCGCAGCGGAACCTGGTGACCATCTACGGCGTGAGCACGGTGGCGTTCGGCTTCAACAGCGTGGGCGAGAAGAACCTGAGCAAACTGGCCGAGGACACGGGCGGGCGCGTGGAGTATCCGTTGAATGGGCTGTACAAAGACGTGAGCGGGTATTTGTCGACGCCTTCCGACGAAGGGAACTACGCGTTGAAGGTGGGCACGGGAGGCTACGCAAGTGAGATCGCCAAGGGGATTTTCGGATCGATCGCCAATGTAGCGGGCGAGATCACCACGCAGTACATCATGCGGTACATTCCGGAAAAGACGGATTCGACGAAGCAGTTCCACGAGATCAAAGTGGAAGTGCCGTCGCTGCCGACGGTGAAGGTGCGGCACAGAAGCGGCTATTATCCGTTTGCTCCGTAGCCGATAAGGGTGTTGAGGCGAACTGGTAGTGAGGTTGCTGGACGCGAGGGTGAGGGAGGCAATGCAGACAGGCACGGTTCTGGCGGCGCGTCAGGGCGATCTGCGTCTGCTCGAACTGGCGCTTCCCGGCACCGAGGCGGAAGTGTGCGGGGTGCTGCTGTTCGAACCGGCCGAAGAGCGGCTGGGCGTGCGGATGCGGCGCGATTGGGATGCGCTGACCGGCGATGAGAACGACCTGGAAGTGCTGGAGCTGCTGGAGGGGGACCTGCGGCAGAAGGCCGCCGAGTTAGGCGGGCGGGCGTTCCTGGAATATCTCGAAGAGACGTTGTCGAACACGATCCGGATGAGCCAGCCGGAGCGGGTCCTGCTGGGTGGATTTGCCTCCACGCTGAACCGGCTGTACGAGAAGCACGTGCCGGCGACAGTGAGGGCCTATGAGACGCATCTGCCGCTGTGGAGCGTACGGGCGGCGGCGGGCGGCTACGGCGAGCAGCAGGCGGCCGAGGTGGAAGCCTGGATCGAGGTTCCGCCGGGAACGCGTCTGCGCGAGGACATGTTCGTGGCGCACGTGGTGGGGCGTTCGATGGAGCCGGAGATTCCCAGCGGCAGCCTGTGCCTGTTCCGGAAGTTTGGGGCGGGCTCGCGGAACGGGAAGCTGGTTCTGGTGGAAGACCTGAGTGAGCCGGAGCATGGCGAGCGCTACACGATCAAGCGGTACCGCAGCGAGAAACGGGCGAGCGACGACGGCGAGTGGGCGCACGCGGAGATCTGGATGGAGCCGCTCAATCCCGAGTTCGAGCCTTGGCAGTTGACCGAGGACAAGCCGGCGCGGGTTGTGGGCGAGTTCGTTTCTGTCCTAGACTGAACAATTCCTATGAAACTTGTGATTTGGCCGCCCATCGAGGCGGCGAGGTTGGAGAAGGTGTGCGCGGCGGCAGGGGCGGCGCCCATCAAGCCGAGGGTCGCAGCGGCGAAGCAT
>CAYUZM010000880.1:0-3186 GCA_964449665.1 uncultured Solibacteraceae bacterium | reverse complement strand
GTGATGGGGCGGTATTTGGCGGCGATGTCAGGGTAGCGCTCGGGGCCGAGGTTCCACACGGTGGCGGGGTCTTCGATGAGGAAGGTGGCTTCGCGCGATTCGAGGATGGGCAGAAGGCGTTGGGCGTCGGCGCCGATGAGGTCGCGCATGCGGGTATCGAAGCGGTCGTCGACGTGGGTGAGAACGAGATCGAGGTGCGGGCGGGTGGCGCGGATACGTTCGAGTTCGTCGAGCCATTCGATCTGCATGCGGTGGGCGAGGGTGGCGCGGAAGTCGAGCAGCTTGCGCATGCCTTCGCCGTTGCGCGAGTGGTGGCGCGGGGAGGCTTCACGGAAGAGGTCGAGGGGATCGAAGCCGTTTTTGGCGGTGAACTCTGCGCGGGCGTTTTCGTTCATCGGCGTGAAGCGCGCGGCGTTGCCGTAGCCTTCGAGCGATTCGAAGTAGAGCTCGGCGAGGTTGATGCCATCCCAGTTGAAGCGCGTGGCGAGGGAGCGAAGTCCTTCGGCGATGGCGCGCTTGGCGTCGGGGTTCTGTAGGTTCATCAGGCGGCGCCAGTCGAGGTGGGCGTCCTGTTCGAGGGCGGTTTTCTCGCGCCACTCGGGATGGTCGTCCCAGAACTTTTGGCTGACGTGGGGGAACTCGACCCAGGCGTAGACGTGGATGGAGCGCTTGTGGCAGGCGTCGATGAGGCGCTTCATGTAGGCGTCGCGTTCGGGATCGGATTCCCAGAAGTGCCAGGCGGCGACGTGGAGCGCGCCGATGCCGGATTCGCGCCAGCGCTTGGCAAAGTAGTCGAGGTCGACGCGGCTGCGGTAGCTGGCGTCGAAGAAGGCCCACAGCGAGCGCGATTCGACGGGGGGATGCACGCCGAGTTCGCGCATGGCTTGTTGCAGGTAGGGGAAGCGCTCGTAACCGCGTTTGCCGGGAGTGACGGCGGTCCAGAGAACAGCGCCCGTGCCTTGGCGCCAACCGGCGACGAGGGGCGCGCCGGTCCAGCGCTCTTTGGCGAAGATGCGTGCTTGCGGGGGCAGGGTGAAGATGGGCGCTTCGATGGGCTCTTCCCAGATGATGTCGAGCTCGGGGGCGAGAGCGTCGATGACGCTGCGGGCGGGAAGGCGGTTGGAGGTGGGCGTGATGCCGAAGGCGGAGGCGATGTTCGAAGCGCCTTCGAGGATGACGAACGCGCCTTGTTCGACGCGGCGCGGCCATTGGCCGGGCGCGCCATCGCCGGAGGTGATCACGTGGATGTCGCCTTCGCCGACGGCGGGGGGCAGGCCGATGGAGGAGAGGATGCGGGGCCATGCGCCGGGGTCGCCGGCGGCGATGGAGAAGTTGACGCGTGGGGGCGCGGGGGCCGGCATTTCCGACCTGGGGGCGGGGGCGGCGGACGGCGTGGCGGCCAGAGTGGGGGCTGGGGTGGCTTCCGCGGTGGCGGCTGAGGTGGGACCTGGAGTGGCGGCTGCGGCGGCGGCTGGGGCAGCGGCCGGGGTGGGAACTGGGGTGGTGGCTGGGGTAGCGGCTGCGGCGGCAGGGGGAGCGGCGGCGGTGGCGGCCGGCAGGAGTTGGACGAGCAGAAGCGCGCTAACGAGTGATCGCATACCAGAATCCAATCCTTATGTCGGTGTAGTTGGGGCGGCGCGGGTTGCCGGCGTTGATGGTGTGCGCGCCGCGGAGCGCGTCGATGGTGAAGACGACCGAGGGCGGGAGAGAGTCCCAACGGAAGCGGATGCCGGGGCCGGTCTCGACGTAGTTGGCCCAGTATTGGCGTTTGGGATCGGCGGTGACGTTGGCGCTCCATGTGAGTTGGAAGCGCAGTGCGCCGGGGCGCGCGGTGTAGCCGAAGCGGTTTTGCGCGTAGACGAGGAAGCTTTCGTTGAAGCGGTGGACGTAGACGCCTTCGCTGTGGTGTTCGACGAAGAAGCCAGGATCGTTGGAGCCAATCAAGCGGCCCCAGCCTCGGCCATAGGAGATGCCGCCGCGGTAGTCGGCTCGGCCGCGCGGGGAGCCGTCGGCGCGCTTCAGATACGAGAGCGCGTATCCGGCTTCGGCCCAGGCCATGAGTCCGCGATAGGTGTTGGTGGCGATGCCGGCGCCAGGGATGACGGCAGTCTCGGAGAGATATTGCGGGAAGGGCGTGGTGCCATCGGCGACGGCGCCGCGCGAATCGCCGACGAGGCGCGCCGAAGCGTAGGGGCGGAAGGGGAGGCCCTTGACGCGGAACTCGGCTTTGGCCTGTCCGTAGGTGAACGCGGATTGCCAGCGCGAACTGTAGAACGGCAGGGCCCAGAAGCTGGCGCGGACACGGGCGTTGTCGCCTCGAAGCGCGCGCCAGGCGCGGGCGGCTTCGGTGGCGATGGACGCGTCGGGACTGCGGCGGGCCATGGCGAACCAGCGCTGGGCGTCCTCATCGCGGCGGAGCATGTTGTTCGTCCAGCCGAGCTTGAGCATGACGTCGAAGTCGAGCGGATCTTCTTCCTGCGCCGATTGCAGGTAGCGCAGGGCGTCGTTCATGTAGCCGGCGTCGTAGGATTTCAGGCCCATGGCCTTTGCGGTTTCAGCGGGAGTTGGTTTGGGGGCGGCTCCGCGTTCCTGCAGGGCGGGCTGCGCGGCGGGCGCCGGTGGGGCGAGCTTTTGGAGTTCGCGTTCGCCTTCTTCTTTGCGGCCCATGGCGAGGAGCAGGTAGGCGAGTTCGCGGCGCAGTTCGAGGTTGGTGGGATCGAGCTTAAGCGCGGCTTCGAATTCGTAGACGTAGGGGTAGCGTTCGGGCAGGAGGCGGCGGGCCATTTCGGCGGTGCGCGGTTCTGCTCCGCGCGAGGCGGCGATCAGGGCGCTGAGGGCTTCCTCTTTGCGATCGAGGTTGCGCAGGGCGCGGCCTAGTTTGAGAAGCAGTTCGCGTTCGTTGGGGCGCTGGCGCCAGGCGGCTTCGAAGTGCGTGGTGGCAAGGACGAGGTCGTTACGTTGTTCGGCGAGACCGGCGAGTTCGACGTGGGGGCTGAAGTTGGCGGGCTCGCGGGCGAGGGCCTGCTTCCAGCGTTCGATGCCTGCGGCGAGGGGGCGGTCGATGTTTTGAAAGGCGGTCTCGGCGGTGGCGTCGCCGGACTTGCGGATGCGATCGAAGACGAGGCGGGCTTCCGGTTGCTGGCCGGGTTCGAAGGGTAGGAAGACGAACGCTTAGGCGCGGTTGGC
>CAYUZM010000879.1:0-3197 GCA_964449665.1 uncultured Solibacteraceae bacterium | reverse complement strand
ACAGAGTCGGGAGGGCCCGCGTTGCCCGTGGGCAGGTTGATGCCGCCGGTGCTGATGGCGACGGGGTTGCCGGCGCGGATGGTGTGGCTGCCGGTAATCTGCCAGCCGCCAATGACCTTCCCCGCGACGCCGCCAAGATTGAGAATCTTGTTCGGGCCGATGGGCAGTTCGTAGATCCAGCTCATCTTGAAGAAGTGCGGAATGTGGTAGTTCGTGATCGAACGTTCGAGGTTGCGGTTGAAGACGTCGGCCACGCTCTCGGTATCGATCGAATTGTCGGTGAGGCCGATCGCCTTGGACCACGTGTAGGCGCCGAGGATGGCGAGGCCCTTGGTGAAGTGCCGCGTCACCTGAACCTGCGCCGAGTTATAGCTCGAGTTCCCGATGTTCGGGAAGACGTCGTTCACGCCGGTGAACTGCGGCATGGGGCGCAGCGCCTGGTAGTTGGTGCCTGAGAATCCGGCATACGGTTGCGGAATCGGGCTCGACGCGTTCCAGGGGCGGCTCAGGATGTCGCCGTATTGCTGTGTGACCGTGAAGGGCAGGTTGTTGGGCTGTGAAAAGCCTTTGGCGATCAGGCGCGTGCCCTTGTTGCCCACGTAGTTGATTTCGAGAACTGTGGAAGCAGGCAACTGATATTGGATGCCGAAGTTCCAGTTCTGCACGTAGGGCAGGCGGTTGCCGTTGTTGGCGTAGTAGTCGAGGCTCTGGCCGTTGCCCTGCGAGGGGTTCTTGTTGGGCAGCGTGCCGACGAAGTCGGGGTAGCGGTCTCCGATGTTGCCGAGGCTGTCCTCGGCGAAGCGGATGGCGGTGTTGCCGCTGTTGCGGACAATGGAGCCGTTGAAGCCGAGCGTGCCGCCAAAGCCGAAGCCGTTGGAGATCGCGGGCGTGTTGTTGATGCCGTAGCCGCCGCGCAGCACCATCTTGTCGTTGAGGGCGTAGGCGAAGCCGAACTTCGGCGAGATCTGCTTGTAGTAGGTGTCCTGGAAGCTCTTGCGGCCGAGGTCGTCGATGAAGACGAGTGCGCCCGGGCGGCCACCAGCGGCTGGGTTTGCCGCCGTCAGGCTGAGGCCAGACTGGCGCTGGGCGACTTCGAGCAGGCCGCCGACGATTTCCCAACGCATGCCAATATTCAGAGTGAGCTTGCGGTTCACTTTCCAGTCGTCCTGGAAGTAGAAGCCGCCGGTGCGCCAGCGATGGCCGAAGTTGTTGGGGGAGACGGCCCGGCTGGTGCTGGCATAATCGCCCAGCAGGAAACTGGCAAAGCTGTGGCCGGTCTGGTTGATAAAGCCGGGCAGCGCGGTCTGGTTGGGCGAGAAGTTGAAGTCGCCCGAGCCGGACTTGTTCCGAGTGTTGTAGTAGTAGCGGCGGTTTTCAAAGCCGAACTTGAAGTTGTGCGTGCCGCGGATGTAGGTCAAATCGGCCTGGCCGATCGTGGAGCCGTTGTAGCCCGCGCCGCGATTGCCCGAGCCGAGGCGGTTGCTCGAACCGATACCGCCGCCCTGCCAGTTGTTGCCGGTAAAGTTCAGCACCGGGAAGTGCGTGCCGGGTACGTTCTGGAGGCCGATCTTAGCCGGCCAATCCTGGTCGACGAAGACACTCTCGTTCACATTGCCGAAGCGGTTGTAACCGAGAGCGAAGTGGGCCAGCAGCGTGGGCCGGAGCGTGACGTCATAGGCCAGACGCACCATCGTGCCGGGCGTGTCCTGGTTCTGGTAAACGTTGGTGGGCAGTCCAGGCGGGGGGCCCCAGCGGTTGGCGCCGGAATTGTAGCGCGTGCGGAAGTTGCGGTTGAACAGGCCGCTGATGCGGTTGTTGACGTTGAAGTTGTGGTCGCCCTTGAAGGTGAGCATGCGCTCGCGGAACTCCGGCGAGCCGGAGGCGAAGGCGGCGGTGTTATTCAACATCTGGTCGAATTCCGGGTCGTTGATGCCGGCGACGTCGAGAATCTTTGTCGAAACCGGATTCCAGCGGCTACGCGGAATGATGTTGCCGGGGAAAATGTCCCGCACCCATGACGTGCCAACCTGGCGGGATGTCGTGGGGTCGTACAACGCGCCATAGCGGACCGATTGTCCGGCGGCGTCCGTCCCGAGGTTCGTGCCCGAAGCGTTGTTCAGTGTGAAACCAGGATTGAAAAGGCGGGAGAAATCGCCGCGCTTGAAGTCCGTGGTGGGAAGCTGCGTGTACGCCGTGGAGCTGTAGTTCTTGGCCGTCGTGCGCTCCATATTGTGGAAGAAGAAGCTCTTGTTGCGGCCATCGTAGACCTTGGGGATGTAGACAGGGCCGCCCACGGAGTAGCCGTAGTTGTGCTGGCGGAACGGCTGGCGCGGAATGCCGCCGGCGTTGCTGTTCCAGGCGTTGGCGCGGAGCGCTTCGTTCTGCCCGTAGTAGTAAGCCGAGCCGTGCAACGAATTCGTGCCGGACTTCGTCGCAAAGTTGGCGACGGCGGTTTGGCCGCCCGAGTACTGCGCGCTGACGGTGCCGGTCTGGAGTTTGAACTCGCTGACCGATTCGGCCGACGGGCTGAACTCGTTGTTGGCGCCGCCCGCAAGATCCATGCGCCCGATGGCAATGCCATCGATCAGAATTTCGTGCGAGAAGTTCTGGCCGCCGTTGATGGAACCTTGCCAGGTGCTGCCGACGGTGCCGGGCAGCGCGGTGAAAATGAACTGCTGCAACTGGCGGCGGCCGTCGCCGACCGTGATCGGCCAGGAGTCGAATTCTTTCTTCGAAACGTAAGAACCAATTTCGGCCGTACCGGTCTCCAGCAGCGGCGGATCGCTGGAAACCGTGATCGAGTCGGTCACCGCGCCAACTTCGAGTTTGAAATCTACGGTGAGCGTTTGGGCCACGGCGAGGACGATGTTCTCGCGGACCGCGGACTTGAACCCAGGCGCACCGACCGTGATGCGATACGTGCCCGGCATCAGCGACGGCAAGCGGTAGACGCCCGCGTCGGTCGTCGTGGCATTGAGTTCCACACCCGTCGCCGGATTCAGGATCTTAACGGTCGCTCCTGCAACGACGGCGCCGGAGCCGTCTGTAATCGAACCATTTAGAGTGCCGCGTTCACCTTGCGCGAAGGCGGCGGCTGTTATGAGAAATCCACAAACTAAACCGCGTTTGAGCATTGACCATCCCACCAGGAAAGTATGCGCAATGTTTAGCCCCTGAAAAGAAGGAAACGGAGAGAA
>CAYUZM010000878.1:0-3200 GCA_964449665.1 uncultured Solibacteraceae bacterium | reverse complement strand
AAGCCAGCAGAGTGAAGCCCTGGAATGCCAATAATCACCGGCCTGATCGCCGGAACAACCTTCCGACCCCCACGCGTCCCCCGTGTACCTCTCGGAACCCCCCCCGCCCCAACGGGGATCAACACACCCGTGCCGAGAAATCCGGCAATCAATTCACCCGCCATACCGGCTTTTTGCATACGGTAGGCGAGTGTACCAGAGTGTATGCGGTATGGGGGATGCGCGGCCGCGAATGCCGGTGTTCAACCCGTTTGATGCAACCGTCTCGCACGTCGCGTGTGCTTCAACTCCGCCGGCGAGTGAGTCACTTCCGATCGTGCGCGTCGCCCCAACCGCATGCACCGGCGCGTGCCATCCAACCCGCCGCCTCCGCTACCGCCGCTTCACCACCAGCGGCATCTCCACGACTTTCCCGTGCGCGTCATGCACTTGGATCGGTTCATACCCCAACGGTTGCACCCGCATCGTGTCCCCGTCCACCTCTACGCTCAGGAACTGGTGCTGCGGACTGGTCCCTACAACATTCGCCGCATCGAGCTTGGTCTCAATGAACTCGTCCCGCAACTCGCCGCCCGAACCCGACACAATGTACTGCACCCCGCCCGTCGCCTCGTTCCGCTTCACGATCTGGAAATTGTGCTCGTGCCCGTTGAATACCACGTCCACCCCGCCCTTGGAGAGCATCTCCACGGCGTCCTTCATCCAACTGAGGCTCGCCGCATGGCGCGGTCCCGCCGTGAACGGCGGATGGTGCCAGTAGACAATCCGCCACGGCGGCGCGGGCTTGGCCATCTCCGTCTGCAGCCACTTCTTCTGCTCCCCCTCCTCATTCCACATCCGCACCCGCGAACCCTTCGCAGACCCGCTCGACGTGTCCATCGCATAGAACTGCGCCATGTCGGCGTAGGAAAACGCATACCACCGCTCCGGCATTCCCGTCGGGAAAAAGAAGTTGTCCAGGTACACCTCCAGATCCCCCCGGTTCTCGCTCTCGTTGCCGTCATGGTTGCCCAGCGTCGCGTAGAACGGAATGCGCTTCAGCAACTTGTTATATGGCGCGAAGAACTTCGGCTCCCAGTGCTTGTCCTTGTCGCCCGACTCCCTCGTGAACAGCCCGAACTGCATCCCGTAGATGTTATCGCCCGTCGTCAAAATGAAGCGGACTGGATTGTCCGAATTCTCGTGCCGCGCGAACTCCTTCTCCATTGCCTCCGCAATCCGATACTGCGCCTGGCTCCCCGTCCCGTAGTCCCCAATCACGAAGAACCGCAGCTTCGCCGCCCGCTCCGGCAGCGTGCGCAAACTCCCGCCCCCAAACTCCTGCCCCTTTACGAACACTTTGAACGGATACTGCGTGTCCGGCTCCAACCCCTGCACGTGCATCCAGTTCAGCTTGCTGTCGTGGCGCTTGCCCCCAATCTCTACCACGGCCGCCCCCAGCGGCTTCGAACTTCGCCCAATCGTGTTCCCGCTGCCGCCCGTGGTGCCCCAGGCTACCCACGCCTCGCGCGCGGCAATGGCGCCCACGTAGACATGCTTGGCCTCATCGGCCGCCGAAGCGCTACCAGCCGCGCTCCACGCCCACAACCTCCCAAACGCCAGCGCCGCGGCGCAAATATACCGTGATCGTCTTCTTCGCATCTTGTCCTTGCACGCGCGCCATCAGATACGACGCTCCTGGAGCCTGCGGAACCTCCACGCCTCTGGCTGGAATCGCGGCACTGGTTCCCTCACCATTGTTAAACGTGCTCCACTCAATGCGGTAACCCTGGTCGCTCGTCACATAACCGGGGCTCGACGTAAACCCGTGCTTACGTGCCAGGTCGTCAAAGGCCAGCTTCCCGCCCTCTACGCGGAACCGGTCCAACGGCAGCACCTGCGCAAAGTACACCTTCCCAATCTTGTCGCGCCTCTCGATTAGCGAATCGGCCACCCACTTCTCGGCGCCCGCGTCGGAGTACTCGCCGGTCTTCACAATCGCCCGGATCTCGGCATCGGTCAGCGCCATCACCTGCTTGGCCGCCCAGAAGTTATCGTCCGGCAGCCGGTTCACGAATGCCGGATTCGGATACTCCGGCACCCACTCGGCCGCCCGGAACAACTTCGATTCAAAACGCCCCACGCTCTTATAAGGCGGATACTTCGCCTTGGCCCAGTACGGCACGGCCAGCCCCAGGCTAAAGAAGTTCTTCGCCGCCGGACCCTTTTCAAACAGATATTCAAAGCCCGACCGCGCCGAATTCGGCCCGTTGCTCGCGCTGCCCAGCGTCGATCCGAAATCGATCAGGTAGTGCCGCAGATACGCCGTCCCATTCTCGGTGTGCATCATGTCGAGCGAATTGATCGCCCGCGAATCGTCGTGCCCCAGCCACGCGCAGAATACCGCGAGGCCCCGCAAATCCCGCCGGTGCTCGTGCGGAACAATATCGTTCGGATCGTCGCGCCGCATCCCGTAATACTTATACGGACCCATCGGCTTCCCCGGCAGATATAGGCTCGCCCCACCCCGGTAATGTCCCTCTTTGTTGCGCGGCACCTTCATCAGAAGTTCAGTCACGTCACGGCTGGTCATCTTCCGCGCCTTGCCTTTGGCGTCCACAATCTGCACGTCTTCGCCCAGTTCCAAATCGTCTCGCCGGAAATGCACAATGTAGTTCTGCGGCACGTTGTAGCCCAGCGCGTAAAAGAACTTCGACACCAGCGCATCGGGCGCCGTGGCGATCTCCGGATACTCGATCGGGTCGAACTTCAGCACATACCGGCGCTTCTTCGAATCGAGAATTTCAAAACCCGGCGTCACGCCTTCGCTCTTCGCCTTCACCACCGTCCACTTGCCATCCTGCGAAGGCGCCTCGCCACTCCCGGCGCCACGCACCAGTTCTTCCATGCTCATGCGCTTGTAGTAGTGCCGCGGCTCCCACCACGCGCTCTTCATCGGCTCGCCCAGCGTATTCACCGCCCGCGCCGGAATCGGCGGCACAATCTTCCCGTTCTCTTTCTCGCCCATCTGTTCGCCCGGATGCGCGAACATTTGCGAGAAAAAGTCGTAATAGTCGCTGATCTTCCGCCGCATCGCCTTCGATGCGTCCCTCGGCTTCGGCTCGGCCATCAACGGATCGTCCGGATAAAACTTCGGCCCGCCCTCGGCGCTCAACGCCCCGGCTGTCAGGAGAAAAGCAAATAAAGTCAAAACTGTTTTC
>CAYUZM010000877.1:0-3200 GCA_964449665.1 uncultured Solibacteraceae bacterium | reverse complement strand
GCTGGCTCCTTGTTGATTTGGTATGGGCGATCGCGGGGGGACTTCTGATCGGCGTTCTACTGGGAACCGGCGTCGCCCGGATCGTACTCTACCTGCGACGTGTACGGCGGGAGGCCACCGGGCTCGACGATTTTCTTGCTATCGGCCTGATCGGTCTTTCATACGGAACCGCCCTGCTGTGCCACACTTATGGCTTCCTCGCTGTTTTTGCGGCAGGACTTGCTCTGCGACGGGTCGAACGCCGTCACATGCCGGCGGGTGAAGCCGGGGAACCCTCGGTGTTTGCGGCCGGACAGAAGGAGCACGAAGTATCGACCGATCCTGTAAGGGCTCCAGCGGCAATGGCCGCAGCAGTGCTGCACTTCAACGAACAACTCGAACGCGTGGGTGAATTGATCGTGGTGGTGATGATAGGCGGCATGCTCTGGTGGGCAGCGATTCCTGGCTCAGCCGCCTGGTTCGTTCCCTTATTGCTTCTGGTGATTAGACCCCTAGCCGTTTTGATTGGTCTTTTCGGCGCAGGTGTACCCGCGCGCGAGATGCGATTCGCCGCTTGGTTTGGGATCCGCGGCATCGGCTCTCTGTATTACCTGATGTATGCGGTAGCACATGGGTTGGGTGAGCCGGACGCGCAACTGCTCATCGGTCTTACGCTTGCGACGATCACCGCCTCCGCGCTGGCGCACGGAATGTCGGTAACACCTCTGATGAACATCTATAACCGCCTGGCACCGCACCGCGACGGCTGAATGTGCCCGGTGCGCGTCTGTTGGTCCAACTCGCGATTGAGCGCAAGTGAGGTTGAGTCGTCTAGGGGGGATGTGAAGTTCCCAACACTCACCCTAGCAGGCTGCTGAGTGCGCCGGGACAAACCGGCATGGAGTTGTGAATGAGAGAGTCACACAGGAAAGGCTTAGCGAGTCATCCTGGCCCCGAGTCATGCGTGGCCAGCCGTAAGGCTGCCATCGAAGCGTTGACAGGGGGAAGTGCAGGCAGGGTATTGAGCTGCGAAATAATCGCGATTGGAGTGCCGACGCCGTTCAGCATGGCGGAAGGCCACACCGTCGGATGCGGTAACGCGAGCATCCGCTGGACTCCGCGCAGTCTGAGACCCCTGGCATGCATGGAAACTCCTTGCGCGGGAACCGGGAGACCCCATCGACGCCTGTCGAGTAATTGGCGGCGGGCCGGTTGGAGAAGGCCATGAGCCAGACGTCCAACATGCACGTCGGTGGGGAGTCGGACGGTTGCGTAGTACCGACGAAGTGTCCGAACAACGACGGGAAACCGTCGGCGGAGGGCATGGAGGGAAGGCGACCGGCCAAGGAGAACATTGGGCAGGCGACCGCGCCCCGGACTCAGAGCCGGATCAGCGAGTTGAGCGACCTGCTCGGTGTGCGTAAAGTGGCACGTAAGGAGAAGCGGACGCGGTTCACCGCGCTACTCCACCACGTGACCGTCAATCTACTGCGGGACAGTTACTACGCTCTGAAGCGGAATGCTGCACCAGGAGTGGATGGGGTGACGTGGAAAGAGTACGAGACGGACCTGGATGAGAAGCTGGCTGACTTGCATAGCCGAATCCATCTGGGAACGTATCGAGCGCAGCCTTCCAAGAGAGCCTACATACTGAAAGACGATGGGCGCCAACGTCCTCTGGGCATAGCAGCCCTCGAGGATAAGGTCGTTCAACAGTCCGTCGTGACGGTCCTCAACCAGATTTACGAAGAGGACTTCCTGGGAATCTCTTATGGTTTCCGGCCGGGACGCAGCCAGCATCAAGCGTTGGATGCGCTCTGGGTGGGGATCATGCGGAAGAAAGTGAACTGGATTCTCGATGCCGACGTTCGTGGCTTTTTCGATAATTTGTCGCACGAATGGATGGTCAAGTTCATCGAGCACCGCATCGCCGACCGAAGGATGCTGCGCCTGATCCAGAAATGGCTGAAGGCGGGAGTGTCCGAGGAAGGGAATTGGGCGAAGACAGAAGTGGGTACCCCGCAAGGGGCGGTAGCCTCACCGCTGCTGGCAAACATCTACCTGCATTATGTTTTTGATCTCTGGGTCAAGCACTGGCGTAAACATCATGCCACGGGCGATATGATCGTCGTCCGCTACGCCGATGATATCGTCGTGGGATTCGAAAATCGCGCTGACGCAGAGCGGTTCCTCCAGGAATGGAAGGACCGCCTGCTGAAGTTCGGGTTGGAGTTACACCCGGACAAGACACGCCTGATGGAGTTCGGGCGTCAGGCAGCCGAAAACCGGAAGCAGCGAGGCGAGGGCAAGCCGGAAGTGTTCGACTTCCTGGGTTTCACGCACATGTGCGGGACGACTCGGAAGACCGGTCGGTTCATCGTCAAGCGAAAGACGATCCGTAAGCGACTCTCTGCCAAGCTCAGTGAGCTGAAGGAGGAGCTTCGGCGACGGAGTCAGCGGAGCCGGATGACTTGGGAGCGGTTCTGGCCATCGGTCGATCGATGGATTCCGAGTGCCAAGATCCTGCATCCGCATCCAAACTTGCGCTTCGACGCCAGGTATCCGAGGTAGGAGCCGTATGCAGCAATTCTGCACGTACGGATCTGTGCGGGGGGCGTCGGGCAACCGTCGTCCCTACCGCGACAAAGCGTCTACTCCGGGTTACAGTAAGCACTCATTGGACGTCTTCTTTCTATGCGCGGAGAAGACATCCAACAGCACAGCTTGTTCAGCTACGGGAGCCTGGAGGAACGGGTACCCGCCGACCACCCGTTACGCCCGATCCGGGCCATGGTGGACGAGGCGTTGAAGGGGCTGGACTCGCGGTTTGAGGCGATCTACGACGCCGACGGGCGCAAGTCGATCCCGCCCGAGCGCCTTTTGCGCGCCCTGCTGCTGCAGATGCTGTACTCGGTACGCAGCGAGCGCATGTTGATGGAGCAGTTGCAGTACAACCTGCTGTTCCGTTGGTTCGTAGGGCTCTCGATGGACGATGCGGTGTGGCATCCAACCGTGTTCACCAAGAACCGTGACCGGTTGCTGGCCGGCGACGTGGCCGAAGAGTTCTTCCGCCTGGTCCTGAAACAGGCGCAACGCAAACGGCTGCTTTCCAGCGAACACTTCACCGTAGACGGAACTCTGATTGAAGCCTGGGCCGGGCAGAAGAGCTTTCAGGCGCGCGACAGCGACGACATTCTGAAACCGCCACCGCCGCCGGATCC
>CAYUZM010000876.1:591-3205 GCA_964449665.1 uncultured Solibacteraceae bacterium | reverse complement strand
ACGCCGTGAATAGCGCGCCGTTCTCCAGCCGTCCGGAAATCGACGCGCTCTCCGAGTTCCGGTCGCCGCCAATCACCGTCGCGTGGCTTTTCGATACACGGCTGCCACCCAGGTACGCCAGTAGATCGACGTGATGGACGGCGATGTCGAGCAGCACGCTCCCCTCCAGTCCTGATTCGTGGTTCCAGCCGGCGCGGACACGAGTAGGCGAACTCCACACCGTGCGAATACCGGAAATCACCCCCAGCACGCCGCTTTCGATCATCGCGCGGGCACGCCGCACCAACCGGTGGCAGCGCAGGTTGTGGCCCACGGCGAGCACGCTTTTGCTCGCCTGCGCCAGCGCAACCAGTTCGTCCAACTCCCGCACGTCGCAACTCAGAGGTTTCTCGACGAGGACATGCTTACCCGCCTGGAGCGCGCGCTTGAGCAATTCCGCGTGAGAACCGGGAGGCGTCAGGATGGCGACGGCATCAATGCCGGAATCACGGATGATGTCGTCCGCGCCCGCCGCAACACGCGCCCCTGGAAGTTGCGAAGCCAGCGCCTCGGCCTTCGCGCGGTCGATGTCGAAAATCGACTTGAGTTCCAATTGCGGCAGCCGCCGGAACGCCGGCAAATGAAGTTGCCCCGCCGCATGGCCCGCGCCCAACACGCCTACCCGGAAGATTTCCCCTCGTGACAATTCATAAGTCTACTAGACCCCGCCTCACAACCCAGAACGAAATAAGTCTCGCGCGATCCAGGCACCTTGCCATACCCTCCGTCAGGCCGTACGAACTCATCCTTCCCCGCAAGACCGCGGACGGGACGATACCGTTCAGGAAGCAAGATCTTCATCGCCAGCGTCCCCAAAAGCGAACGGGCGCGCGGAGAGAATCACCTTCCCGCGCGCCCAGAAGTAGCTCGTTTTTCGCTCGCTATCGTTTTCTACGGAAGAAGGCCAGTGCCGCCAAGCCGGCAAACCCGGTGGCCCAGGTGCCGGGTTCCGGAGCGGCGATTGTGAACTCAAGTTCGTAAGGCAGCGTGCCTACGCCGGTGTCCTGAATCCAGGCCGAATAGGTTCCCCCGCCGATGGTTGCAAATCCGATGGCGGCCGGAATTGTGGGCGGCCCGGAAGCACCCATCGCCGGAAGGAGATTGGTGCCGATCTCAGCGGTGCCGTAATGCGTGTATCCGAGCAAGGGAGCCGCCAAATCCGTGAATGGTACGGTCGCCGGATCCACGACCGACGATCCACTCTGAAGCGCGAAAAACCCGGCCCCATCGGGCCTTTCAAATCCCGCGTTCACTAACACAATGCTCACCAGGAAATAGCCGTTCGGAACCGTAAATGTAAAGTAGTCCCGCTCGCTAGGCGCCGTCGACGACGCCCTTCCCGTTGTTCCCACTACCGTGTTTGCTCCCAGGGCAAAGCTAAGGTCGGTGGGATCGGCAAAATCGCCGCTCAAATCTCCGTTTACACCTTCATCCCAAACTACCGCTGCCGATGCCATTGGCATCGCCAAGGTGCACGCAAAAATCATGCCCAGTGCGTGTGCTCGCATTCATAACCTCCGTGAGTCCGAAACTGCTTCTATGAGTAGCCCGGATTACGTATTTTAAATCACACTCAGGCGTTTGCGAAGATGAACACACATGCAATCGCGGTCTGATACTCGAAAAAGTACCAGTTAGGAGTTGGTACCGGCAAGGCACAGGTGGCCTTTCTCGTGAGGTGACCTCCGCGTGCGAAGTATGGAATGCGCGTCCGGAGCGGCCTTGATAAACTACCCGTGATGTCCTTTCCCCGTCTCCTCCCCGTCCTGCAATCCTTCCCCGATCGCGCCATCGCCGACATCCCCGGCCGTGTTCACAATGAGCTCACCGCCGCCGGATTCGCCGCCAACCTGGCCCCCGGCTCGCGCATCGCCATCGGCGTCGGAAGCCGCGGCATCACCAACATCGCCACCATCGTCCGCGCCATCGCCGACTTCTGGAAATCGAAAGGCATGTCGCCGTTCATCTTCCCCGCCATGGGCAGCCACGGCGCGGCCACGGCCGAAGGCCAGGCCGACGTGCTCGCCCACTACGGCATCCATGAAGCCACCATGGGCTGCCCCGTCGTCAGTTCGCTCGAAGTCGTGTCGCTGGGCAAGACTGCTGAAGGCCTCGAAGCCTTCATGGACGCCAACGCCTTCAAAGCCGACGGCGTCATGTTGTGCGGCCGCGTGAAGTGGCACACCGACTTTGCCGGCAAGATCGAATCGGGCCTCTTCAAGATGATGGCCATCGGCCTCGGCAAGTTCGGCGGAGCGCAGACGTAACACACGTACGCCTTCAAAATGGGCCTCGAAAACGTCATCCGCAGCGTCGGCCGCCAGGTGCTGAAGAGCGGCAAGATTCTCGGCGGCATGGCCATTATCGAAGACGCCCACCACAACACCGGCATGCTCGCCGCCGTTCCGGTCGCCGTCATGGAAGAACGCGAACAAGAGCTTCTCGACATCGCCAAGGAATGGGTCGCCACCATCCCGCTGAACCACGTCGACATCGTCATCCTCGACCAGATCGGTAAGCCGATCTCCGGCGCCGGCATGGACAGCAATATCATCCGGCGGATCCTCGTGCGCGG
>CAYUZM010000876.1:0-581 GCA_964449665.1 uncultured Solibacteraceae bacterium | reverse complement strand
GGCGCCGGCATGGATACCAAAGTCTTTAACCGCAGCGTGAATGGCCAGTACAACTGCTGGTTCGAGCGCCCACACATCGAGCGCGTCTACGTGCGCGGCCTGCACCCCAACAGTTACGGCAACGCCGTCGGGCTCGGCATGGCCGACGTCGTCCACGACCGCCTGCTCAACGTCATCGATTGGGTGCCCACCCGCATCAACTCGCTCACCGCCTCCACGCCCGCCGCCATTCGTACCCCCATTCACTTCTCCACGGACCGCGAGTGCCTCGAACGCATCATGCCCACCGTCGGCAAGTTCGACATGCAGCAGGTCACCTACTGCTGGATCCGCAATACCATGGAGCTCTCCAACCTCTATATCAGCGAAAACCTTCGCTCCGAAATCGAGGCCAATCCGAGCCTTTCCATCACCGGTCCGGCTCTCGACTTCCCCTTCGATACCCAAGGCGACCTTGCCGACCTGCTGGCTCAGCACGACGCCGTGATGGCCCACTAAGCCGCCCCAACCCCGGGCCCCCCCGCCCGTTTGTGAATTCGCCCACAAAAAAACACCTTAATCTTTCCCCCTTTTTCGTTTAT
>CAYUZM010000875.1:0-3205 GCA_964449665.1 uncultured Solibacteraceae bacterium | reverse complement strand
CCCGCCTCAAGGCCGAGCGATCCGACATGCTCGACAACGGCATCCACCTGATCGACAGCCATCGCCGGGGCATGAAGAAACGGCTGCCAGTGCTGGGGGCATCCAGAGGCGGGCGGTTCGGCTGCCAAGACCAGGCGCAAACTCCCGACAGGCAGAACGTCACCTCGACCTACGGCGACGGCTCGATGATCGTCGGCCAGTTGCGCGGCCTCTACACCGCCGAGCCGATGTCGTGGGACTTCTTTGGCACCAAGGGCCACATGCATCTGGCCGCCAACGGACAGTTCCGCATCCGCATGGGCCGCAATAAGGAACTGGAGCCCGAGACCGAGTATCCGGCCAACCTCGACCACTTCGCGAACTTCGCCGACGCCGTGCGCGCGCGCGATCCGAAGTTGCTGCACGCCGAGATCGAGGAGACGTTCCTCTCGACCGCGCTGTGCCACCTGGGGAACATCAGCTACAGCACGGGCCGGAAACTGAAGTTCGACGAATCGCGGATGGAGTTCCCCGGCGACGCCGAGGCGAACAAGCTGCTCACGCGCGAGTACCGGAAGCCGTACGTCGTGCCGGACAAAGTCTGACCAACGACGGGAGGGGAGCCAACATGCAACGTCGCGTGTTTCTGGCCGGAGCGATGGGCGCAACGAGCGCGATGGCCGCGCCGGGCGAACGTGTGCGCGTGGCGATGATCGGCGTGCGCGGGCGCGGCGCCGCGCTCACGGGAGATGTCCTCGCGCTCGAAGGCATGGAAGTGGCGGCGTTGGTGGACGTCGACGACCGCGTGGTCGCCCGTGTCCGCAAGATGGTGAGCGAGAAGCAGGGGCGCGAACCGGTGCACCATCGCGATCTGCGGCGCGCGCTCGACGACCAATCCATCGACGCGGTGATCATCGCCACGCCCGACCATTGGCACGCCCCGGCGGCCATCCTCGCCTGCGCGGCCGGGAAAGACGTCTACGTCGAGAAGCCCTGCTCGCATACGGTGCGCGAAGGCCGGCTGATGGTGGAGGCGGCCCGCGCGCACAAGCGCGTCATGCAGGTGGGCACGCAGGCGCGGAGCCGTGGCTCCATCCAGCGGGGCGTTGAGGTAGCGCGCTCCGGCGTGTTGGGAAAAGTGCGCATGGCCAAGGCCTGGAACGTCCAGATGCGCGAGAACATCGGGCGCGGCAAGGAAGTCCCGCCGCCGGCCGAAGTCGACTACGATCTCTGGCTCGGCGCCGCCGAGGCCGTCCCGTTCCGCGACAACCGTTTCCACTACAACTGGCACTGGTGGTGGAACTTCGGAACCGGCGACATGGGCAACGACGGCGTCCACCAGATCGACATGGCCCGTTGGGCGCTCGGCGTCGACGCGCCCGTGCGCGCCAGCGGCTGGGGCCGCAAGACGTTCTTCGACGACGACCAGCAGACGCCCGACTCGATGAACATCACCTTCGATTACCCCGGCGGCGAGGCGCTCGTCTTCGAGCAACGCATCTGGAATCCTTACGGGATGAACGAGCAGGAAAACGGCGTGGCCGTGTATGGCACCGAGGGAAGGATCGAGATCGCGCGCTGGGACCGCAAGTGGGGCTACCGCCTCTTTGACCGCAAGGGGAAGCTCGTGAAAGCCGACCAGGAGCCGGGCGAGGAAGGGCACATGCGGAACTTCCTGGATTGCGTGCGGTCGCGGAAGCGTTCGAACGCGGATATCGAGATCGGGCACACCTCGACGCTTCATGCGCACCTGGGGAATATCGTGGCGCGCACGTTGCGGAACGTCGAGTTCGACCCGGCCGCCGAGACCATCCGCGGCGACGCCGAGGCAAGCGCGCTGCTCACACGGCGGTACCGGAAGCATTGGGCGGCTCCGAAGGGGGCATAGGATGATTCGTTGCCGCGTGAGGCGACTACCGAACGAGTCCACTGTAGACTGGTATTTGTGAAGGTTCGCGACCTGATCCGCCTGATTGAATCGGACGGTTGGAAACGCGTCAGAACGGCAGGCAGCCATCACCACTACAAGCACCCTGCGAAGCCGAATGTCGTAACGGTGCCTGGCCGGCCCGGAGACGACGTGCCGATCGGAACTCTCAAGGCGGTTCTGAGGACGGCGGGGTTGGAGGACCAGCGATGAGTGTAAAGTATGCCGTAATATTCGAACGTGCCGAGAGTAACTGGGCCGCCTACGTACCTGACTTGCCGGGCTGCATGACGACTGGCGCTACGCTGGAAGAGACCAAGCTCAATATTCGCGAGGCAATCGAGGGGCACCTTGAGACGTTGCGGCAGTTTGGCGATCCGATTCCGAAGCCGAGCAGTTTGGCAGGCGAAGTGGAGGTTACCACGGCTGCGTAAGGCTACCGTCTCCCCACGACTGTGGCGCTGACAGATGGGCGTAACGATTCACTTCGAGGGTAGGTTGAAGGACGATCAATCTCTAGCTGCGGTCATTGACGTGGCCAGGCGGTTCAGTGAAGCTCATGATTGGCCCCTGGAAGCAATAAATAAACCGCAAGCAACGCTCTTACGAGTCCGCGAAGAACAGGATTGGGACTACGTCGGCCCTGTACGTGGCATCGAAATTCAACCCCACGAAGACTCAGACCCCTTTAAACTCGAATTCGATAGCGAACTCTACCTGCAGGAATACACTAAGACCCAGTTTGCGCCAATTGAAGTTCACGTCCATTTGACGGAGCTATTGCATCGTCTCGAACCGTTTTTCGAAAACCTCAAGGTTGATGACGAGGGCGAGTATTTTGAGACCGGCGACGTGACGTTACTCGAGAACCACAGAGACCGTTGCTTAGAGGCGCTCAACGATCTCTTGAGCCAGTCCTCGAAGTATTATGGCCCTATCCGAATTGAAGGCAAACGGATCGTGGATCTCATGGAGCGGAATTGAACACCTCCGCGCCGGCAGTGCAGTGCGCAATGGTGGCAGCTATTGGGCGAGGCACGTGCTCGGCGAACTCGAATTTAGCATCCGCTCCCAGCCACACGCACGCCGGGATGCGCATCCGTTTCCGAATCAATGACGTCGAAGGTGAGGCCGGCGGCGTCTGAAGCCGGTCGCGGGAGTTCGCGCCCATTGGAGGCGAGGGGACTGTGGACGCGTGGCGACCAGGAGTACTGGTTTACCGTGTGACCCACACCCCACACTGTGCCCCGCCCCTCCGTCATTTCCCAACCATCCCCCTCCCCCCCCCCCGTACCCCCC
>CAYUZM010000874.1:0-3205 GCA_964449665.1 uncultured Solibacteraceae bacterium | reverse complement strand
TGCGCCGTCGCCGCCGGCCTTCCGCTGGAAGCCTGCGCCGCACCACTGCGAACGGTCGAGCCCGCCCTGGGCCGCCTTTCCGTGCACCCGCTTCCCTCGGGCGTGACGGTGATCCGCGACGAACACAACGCCTCGATGAGCGTCGTGCGCCCCGCGCTCGACGTGCTGCGCGCCGTGCGCACCGGCCGCCGCGTCGTGGTGATGGGCGATGTTTTCGACACTCCACTGAACCGGCGCGACCGGTTCACCGAACTCGGCCGCCTGGCCGCCGAATCGGCCGACATCGCCGTGTTCATCGGCGAGAAGACGAACGTCCCGGTCGCCGCCGCCGTGGAAGCCGGCATGAAAGAGGGCCTCGCTCGTTCCTTCAAGAGGATTGAGGACGCGGCCGAATGGCTCCGTTCCGTGCTGCAGCCCGGCGACGTCGTGCTCGTGCGCGCCCGCGGCGACTTCCACATGGAGCGTATTTATTTTGGGCTGCTGGGAACCGCTGGCTGCCGCTTAACCCGGTGCTCGATCCATCAGCCATGCGATTTCTGCGAGCACCTGCACTTTCAGATGGACCTGATTCCACCCTCGGCGATTCACGCCGCGCCGCCGCGGCCCAACTCGCACCCAGGCTGACAGGGAGGACTGCCGGGGCGCTTCTCACTGGCCCGCCATACGGTGCACCCAAATACCCGGGGCCGGCGCCACGACGCCCACCAGAGGGTCCCCGTCCGACCCCGATGCCAAACATCCCCTCCGCAAGGGATGTACCCAAATTCCATTTCGCGCGTCCAATGGAGTAGACACCAGCCGGCAGGCGCTCTGGGCTGGCGGCCAATCGGCCGCCGCCCGGCCCGGCGGTGTGTGACATCACAACATCGGGCCCAACCGGGCCACACACAGGGAGAGTTCCAACACTATGAGGATACGTACGTTTCGAAATTGGAAACTTGCCGTCTTCGGCACTTCTTTGCTCGCGCTGGGAGGCCTCGGCGGCTTCGCGTTGAGCGCTACCGGGCACAAGCCCAGCGTGGAGGTAAAGCTGTCGCAAGCCGCGCCGCCCAAGGCCGGCTTCGGCGACGTCGTTGAGCGCAATCTGCCCGCCGTGGTCAGCATCACGATGACGAAGGTCACCAAAACGGCCAACGAAGGACAGATGATTCCGCCGGAGTTCGCGCCGTTCTTCGGCGGTCCCGGCATGCGCATGCCGCAGCAGCCCCGCAAGTCGCGCGGCGCGGGCTCGGGGGTCATCGTTTCGCCCGACGGCTACATTCTCACCAACAGCCACGTCGTCAATAAAGCCAGCCAAATCAAGGTGCTCCTCAGCGACCGGCGCGAGTTCACCGCAAAGCTGGTTGGCGAGGACGAAAAGACAGACGTAGCCGTGCTCAAGATCGAAGCCACCAACCTGCCTACCGTCACTTTCGCCGACAGCGCAAAGGTTCGCGTGGGCGACTACTCGCTCGCCATCGGCAACCCGTTCGGCGTCGGGCAAACCGTCACCATGGGCATCGTCAGCGCCACCGCGCGCGGCGGGCTCGGCATCGAAGAGTATGAGGACTTCATTCAAACCGACGCCGCCATCAATCCCGGCAACTCGGGCGGCGCGTTGGTAAACGCCAACGGCGACCTGATCGGCATCAACACCGCTATCCTGTCGCCCACCGGCGGCAACAACGGCGTCGGCTTCGCCATTCCGTCGAACCTCGCCCGCCACGTCATGAACCAACTGATCGAAAACGGCAAGGTGACGCGCGCCTTCCTCGGCGTCATGCTCCAGCCGCTTACACCCGATCTCGCCGCCGCCATGAAAGTGGAAGGCAACCACGGCGCCGTCGTCTCCGACGTGACGGCCGACAGTCCGGCGGGCAAGGCCGGCTTGAAGAGCGGCGACGTCATTCTCGCCATGGACGGCAAGAAGGTGATGGATTCGGTTCAACTCAAGCTGATGGTCGGCAACGCCGCGCCGGGCACGGATACGAAGTTCACCGTGCTGCGCGACGGCAAGCAGCAGACGATCGCCGTGACCCTCGGCGAGTTGACCGACAAGAAGATCGCCAGCGCGCGCCCGGGCAAGGGCGACGCGGAAGAGGCGCTCGAAGGCGTTGAGGTTTCCGATCTCACGCCGCGCTTCCGCCGCCAGCTCGAACTGCCCGCCGGTTCGCAAGGCGTCGTGGTGACGGGCGTCGATCCCTCCAGCAAGGCCGCCGAAGCGGGCCTGCGCGAAGGCGACGTCATCCGCCAGGTAAACCGCAAGCCCGTTTCGAACGTCGCGGGCCTGCAAGAGGAATTGCAGCAGGCCGCTTCGAAAGACGTGCTGCTCCAGATCAATCGCGAAGGGTCGAACCTCTTCGTGGTTGTCCCGGCCGAAGGGTAACCAACGGCCTTCTCCCTGTCACGAACCAACCGCCTGGGCGCCCATAGGCATCCAGGCGGTTGCGTATATACTGGCCCCATGATGCCTCGCGCCATTCTGCTCGCCGCACCCTTCGCTTTCGCCTCCATCCTCGCCGCGCAAGTCGCTTCGCCCGAGGATCAAATCGCTTCTTCGATTCTCGCCGCGCCCAAGGAGCGCCGCGCCGCCGCCACCGTGCTCGGCTACAACGCCAAGGGCGAGGTGGTCACGCTGCGCAAAGGCACGAACGATCTGATCTGCCTGGCGGACGATCCGGCCGTGAAGGGCCTCAGCGTGGCCTGCTATCACAAGGACCTGGAGCCGTTCATGGCGCGCGGCCGTGAGTTGGCCGCGCAGTACAAGGGCAAAGATCGCCACGAGCAGCGCTGGAAGGAAGTCGACGAAGGCAAGGTGAAGATCCCGCGCGAGCCGCGGATGCTCTACGTGCTTACCGGGACGAGCTTCGATGCGGCCAAAGGCGAGATCGTCGATTCCTACCTGCGCTGGGTCATCTATGCGCCCTATGCGACGCCCGAATCCACCGGGCTGTCCACCACCTCCGGCACCGCGCCCTGGCTGATGTACCCGGGCACCGCCGGTGCGCACATCATGATTAGCCCGCCGAAAGAGAAGAAGTAGACGGCCCCCACTTTAGGCGGCCCCCCTTCCGTGAGCTTGTCCGCCGCGGCCGCCAGCCCTCCCCCACGCGATGCGTCCGCGAATTGGACGGCCACTAACGGCGCGATCCGCAGCCCCCGCGAATCGGACGGCCTCTCGACACGGGGCCCGGCCCCCCGCTACTCCCCCTGCCAGTGCCGATCC
>CAYUZM010000873.1:0-3213 GCA_964449665.1 uncultured Solibacteraceae bacterium | reverse complement strand
GCCGCGCGATGACCACCATCAACCTCGCCACGAACGGAGATCCCAAGCCCGCCGCCGCCGAGATCGTGTCGGGCACTTACTTTTCGGTCCTCGGGGTCCGGCCGGCGCTCGGCAGGCTCTTGAACACCGGCGACGACCTTGCGCCTGGAAACAGTCCCGCCGCCGTGCTCTCCTACGACTACTGGAGAACCCAACTCGCGGGCGCGCCCACCGTGCTGGGAATGAAGGTATTGGTCAACAAGAACCCGATGACGGTCGTCGGTGTCGCCGCGCCCGGCTTCCGTGGCGTTGATGTCGGCGAAGTCCCCGCGCTCTGGATTCCCGCCTCCATGTCGGCGCAAGCCCTGCCCGGCTTCAACACGATGCTCGAACACCGCGTGTTTTGGTTGCAGATCTTCGGCCGGCTCAGACCGGATGTCTCATTGGCCCAAGCGCAAGCCGGGCTGCAGCCCTGGTTCAAAGCGATGCTGGAAGAGGACACTCGCCTCGCCGGATTTCCTGTCATCACCTCCGAACGCCGGCAACGGTATCTGTCGTCCGTGCTTGAACTCACGCCGGCCGCGCAGGGGCACTCCACACTGCGGCGAAGACTCACCCAACCGCTTTGGGTGTTGCTGGCCGCCACGGCGGTGTTGCTCGGCCTCGCCTGCCTGAACGTGGCGGGCCTCTTTCTTGCCCGCGGCTCGGCGCGCGAGCGTGAAATCACCACGCGCGTGGCCCTCGGCGCATCGCGCGGGCGCATCGGGCGTCAGCTTCTCGCCGACAGCATTCTCCTGGCGCTGGCCGGCGGAACGCTTGGCGTCCTCCTGGCTCCCCTTGCCATGCGCGCGCTCATCGCCTTCATCCCTCAAAATGCCGCCGCCAACGCGCTGCGTTCCTCGGTCGATTTGCGGCTGCTGCTGTTCGCCTTCCTGGTCAGCGTCGCCACCGGCCTGCTCGCCGGCTTTGCTCCTGCATTGCGTGCCGGCCGCGATTCCGTGGCCGCTTCCTTAAGGGAACGCGGTGGCACGGCCTTCGGCGGCCTTCGGCTTCGGCGGGCCATCCTGACCGCTCAGATCGCATTCACACTGATCCTCGTCGTCGGTGCGGCCTTGTTTGTTCGCACTCTCACCGGACTGTTGGCGAAAGGGCCTGGGTTCCAGACATCGTCTCTCATCTCGTTCGGCATCGATCCGCGCAGAAACGGCTATACGCCCGATGACGCGAACCGCTTCCTTCACCGCATACACGACGAAATTCGTGCCTCCGGAATCGCTCGGGCATCGGCCATTGCCAACTCCCAATTACTCACCGGTGGAAGCTGGAACAACTTCATGACCGTCGACGCCGCCGAACGAATCGGTACCGATCGCACAGTCCATCAAAACGCAGTCACTCCCGGATTCCTTGCGGCCTTAGGCGCTCGAATCGCCGCCGGCCGGGACTTCAACGACCGCGACACATTGCCCGTTGCCGAAGGCGGCCGTCCGGTAGCGATCGTGAATGAATCCTTCGTGAAACGCTACTTCGGAGGGCGCAACCCCCTCGGATCGCGCATCGCCACGGGCACCGGCCCGAATGTCAGGCCCGATACCGAAATCATCGGCGTCATGGCGAATATCAGCTACCGCGGCGTTCGCGAAGAATCCGAGCAGGCCTACTTCCCAATGATCAAGGGCCAAGGTTCGAGCGGCACTTTCTACGTGCGGATTCACGGCGCTCCCGAGGCGGCCTTTCGATCCATTCGAGAGATCATCCGCCGCGCCGACCCCGCACTGCCGGTCGCCAATTTCCGCACCCTCGACGAGCAGGTCAACCTGTCGTTGAACACCGAGCGTATGTTGGCCGCGCTCTCCACCGCCTTCGGCACGATGGCGCTGCTGCTCTCCCTGGTGGGCCTCTTCGGTGTCATGTCCTTCGTGGTGACGCAGCGCACCCGCGAAATCGGCATTCGCCTTGCTCTCGGCGCCACGCGATCCGCCGCCGTCTGGCTCGTGCTTCGCGACGGGCTCTCCATGGTCGCCGCCGGCATCGCCATCGCTCTGCCCTGCGTCTGGGCGCTCGGCCGCCTGGTGGAATCGCAACTCTACGACGTCAAGCCGACCGATCCCGCCACCATTGCCGTGGCCACCCTGGTTCTCTGCGCCGCCGCTCTGGGTGCCGCGCTCATTCCCGCGCGCCGCGCCTCGTCCGTGAATCCCACCGTCGCCCTGCGCTTCGAGTAGTAGGCCGCACACGGCTGGTACGCCGCGCATCGCTGGTACGCCGCTCACGGCTCCCGCAGCGCCTCGACCGGCTCAATCCGCAAACTCCGCCGCGCCGGCCCAAGCGCCGCCAGCAATCCCGCGGTGATGATCGCCAGCGCCACCGCCGGCACCACCACGGCTCCGTTGCCGCGCATGAGCTCGCCGCCCGAGGCCATCTCGATCCCCGTGCCCAACGCCAGCCCCACCGCCGCCCCCGCGCCCAACTGCAGAAACACGCGCGAAAAGATGCTCCCGACAATCCGCATCCGCCCCGCCCCCAGCGCCATCCGGATGCCGATCTCTTTTTTCCTCTGCCCCACAGTAAACGCCATCAGCGCGTAGATCCCCGCCGAGGCCAGCAGCAACACGCTCAGCGTCACCGCCCCCGCCACCCCCGCCTGCAGCCGCGTGATCCACTGCTCGCTCCGCATCGTCTCGTCCAGCCCGCGGATGCGCCGCACTTGCAGGTCCGCATCCACCTCGGCCGCGATCTCCTCCAGCCGCCGCGCGAACGTGCCCGGCGCGCCATGCCGCATGTGGATCGTCAACGCCGCCGGCCGTACCGCGCCCGCCGCCACCGGCTGGTACAGCACCAGCTTGGTCTCGTCCATCTTCGGGCTCACGCCCGCAGGAAAGTCGCCTACAATCCCGACCACCTCCTGCCACCGCTCCTCACCCGCCAGCCGGACACGCCGCCCCAGCGCATTGCCGCCCCAAACCTGCCGCGCCATCGACTCGTTCACAATCACCCGTCCCCCCGCCGCCACATCGGCCGGCTCAAACCCGCGCCCGGCCAGCACCGGAACGCCAAACGAGCGAAAGTAGTGGACGTCCACCCGGTTATACCGCGCCCCCTGCGCGGTCTCCTGCGCGGACTCCAGCGCGGACTCCCGCGTCGCGCCCTGCGCCGCCCCTCGCGCGTCCTCCCCCCCCGCCTCCCCCGTCGCGCCCTTCGCCGCCCCCCCCGTGGCGCCCCGCCGATCCCGCC
>CAYUZM010000872.1:0-3218 GCA_964449665.1 uncultured Solibacteraceae bacterium | reverse complement strand
TCGCTGAGGGCGCAGAGGGTCCGTTCGGGCGCATCGGTCGAGTCCTGGCGCAAACCTTCGACGAGAGGAGCGAGCGGTACGCCGGAGTCGCGCAGAAGGTGGCGCAGGCGGCCGGCGGCGACAGGGGCGATGGCGAGGCGGATCTCCTCAAACAGGTCCTCACTTACGAGGCTGGGCTTTCTTTCCGACAGCCACTGCCGGAGCCGATCTGCCGCGCTGGCGCGCCGTCCCACGCCGGTAGGATGCCACAGCGCGGTCGTGCGCGGCCAGTGTCTCACTGAAGATGTGGCCGCCGCTGCCGTCGGGTTTGGCGACGAAGTAGATGGCCTTGATCGGATCGGGGTGAAGGGCGGCGGCGAGGGAGGCGCGTCCGGGCTTAGCAATGGGACCGGGGGGCAGGCCGGGGAACTGGTAGGTGTTGTAGGGGTGGCGGCGGTCGAGGTCGCTACGGTAGATGGTGCCGCGCCAGCGGCCGGAGAGGAGGGCGGCGTAGATGACGGTGGGGTCGCAGTCGAGCTTGATGCCGGCATCGAGGCGGTTGCGGTAGACGCCGGCGACGCGGGTGCGCTCGCCGGGGATGGCGGTTTCCTTTTCGACGAGCGAGGCGAGGGTGACGATCTCATGGGGATCGGCGGGGCCGCCCAACTCGGCCCAGACCTTGCGGAACTCGGCGGTCATGCGGTGGCACAGCTCTTCGGGAGAGATGCGGCGGCTGACCTGGTAAGTGGAGGGGTAGAGATAGCCTTCGAGCGAGGGTGCGCCGGGGGCGAGATCGCGAATGGTGGAGGCGTCCGAGGCCGCTTTCTGAAAGCCGGCGGCCTTTCCCAGGCCGGCCTTTTCGATCAGCTCGCCCATCTCGAAGAGGTTGGTGCCTTCGGGGATGGTCAGTTCAATGTAGTAGACTTCGCCGCGGGCGATGCGGCGCAGGATGTCGCTTGGCGTGGCCGATTCCTCGAAGCGGTATTCGCCGGCCTGCAGGGCCACGCGCGGATGTTCAAGGCGGGCGAGGAGGAAGTGCCAGGGCGTGCGGACGACGCCGAGAGCGGCCAGGTCGCGGGCCATGGTGAGGGTCCCGGTGCCGCGTTTGAGGTCATAGAAGACTTCGCCGGAAAAGGCTTTGTAGGGCCGCTTGGTTTCGAGATAGGCGAAGGCCAGGGCGGAGGCGAGGACCAGCACGCCGGTCATCGCGAGCAGGCGGACGAGGCGCTTCACGGGTGGTCTCCGGGGTGTGTGTTGGGCTGTCCGGCGCGGGTGGCGGGCTGTCCGGCGCGGGTGGCGGGATTTCCGAGGTGCGTGGCGGGCTTGCCGGCGCTTGGGTCGGGATCTCCGGCTTTCGAGGCGAGTTCTCCGGGACTCGTGTCGGGCCCCGCGGCGCCTGTGTCAAGCTCTCCCGCCTGCATGTCAAGCTCTCCGGCGCGCGTGTCGAGGTAGCTTTGCAGGATGAGGGCGGCGGCGACGCGATCGAGGTCGCCTTTGGCGCGGCGGGAGCGGCCTGGCTGTTCGGCAAGAATCTCTTCCGCCGCCACCGAGCTAAGGCGTTCGTCCCAATATTCGACGCGCAGGCCGTGGCGTTTGGTGAGGCGCGCGCCGAAGTCGCGGACATAGGCGGCCTGCGGGCCTTCGGTGCCATCCATGTTCAGCGGCAGGCCGAGCAGGAGGAGTGTGGCGCCGTGTCCGGCGGCGGTGGCGGCGATCTGGGCGACGTCTTCGCGGACGCGTGCGCGGGTGAGCGTTTCCAGTCCGAGCGCGGTCCAACCGAGCTCGTCGCTGATGGCCAACCCGATGCGTTTGACGCCTACGTCGAGGGCCAGGATGCGCCCGTGCGCCCTTTCTGGTTGACGTTCGCCCGCGATTTCTTCCATTTCCCTGCCTTTTTCCACGACCCGTTCAACCCTCATGTTAGATTAGCCAATAGAGGGGAGATCAGGGGCGGGCTGAGGATTTCGGAGTCCTCAATCGGAGTTACTTCTGAGCACCGCTCTCGGGTCCCCGGGAGTACGCGCGGTGGCGGTTCTTCACAGTCCTTCGATCACGGAGCGGAAGCCGGCTCAGGTCGCTTTGAACCTGATCGCGGGCGGTGTCGTGATCGCTCTGCTCTACTTCGGCCGCGACTTCTTTGTCACCCTCGTCACCGGCATCACGATCGGCTTTCTACTCGAGCCCTTCGTGGAAGCGTTCATGCGGCTGCGGCTGCCGCGTTCGTTTGCCAGCTTTCTGGTTTGCGCGATCAGTTTGACGCTGATGTATTTGAGCGGTCTTGGCATCTACGTGCAGACCGCCGATCTGGTGGAGGACTTACCGCGCTATTCCTCGCGCATGAACGAGTTGATCGACGAGGTCGTTCTGTCGCTTGAGGGAGCGGAGCGGACCGTCACGACGTTCATTGTGCCCAAGCGGCTGCGCGAGCCGCAGCAGGCGCAGCAGCCCGCCGAGCCCCCGCCGTCGCGCACGACGCGGCGCCGGCAGGCCGAACCGGTGATGCCGCCCGCCAACACGCTGCCGCCCGCCGTTCAGGAGGTCCGTATTAAGGCCGAGGGCGGGCCGCTTGTGCGCTACCTGACCGACAACATCGATTACGTGCTGCATGTGCTGCTGCTCTCCAGTTTTGTGCCGTTTCTGGTGTATTTCATGCTGAGCTGGCGCGATCACCTGAGGCGCGCCTACCTGCAGATGTTCACCGGTCCGGGGCGGCATGCGGCCGGACGCTCATGGCAAGGCATTGGCGACATGGCGCGGGCGTATGTCGTGGGCAACTTCCTGCTCGGGCTGACCTTGACGCTGGCGAGCGGCATCTTTTTCTACCTGATGCACATTCCGTATTTCCTGCTGGTGGCCCCAATTAGCGGGTTTCTGAGCCTGGTGCCCTACATCGGGCTGCCGCTGGCGATTATTCCGCCGATGCTGGCGGCGCTTCCGGTCTTCAAGGGACTGGCGCCGTTCCTGATCATTGCGAGCGTGGTGGGGTTCTTCCACCTGCTGGCGTTGAATTTGCTCTACCCGAAGTTGGTCGGCTCGCGGGTACACCTGAATCCGCTGGCGGTCACGATTGCGCTCATGTTCTGGGGCGTGTTGTGGGGGCCGCTGGGGCGGGTGTTCGCGATTCCGATTACGGCGGGCGTGAAGGCGGTTTTCGACACCATGCCGGAGTTGCGGGCCTACGGGAAATTCCTGGGCGAGTGAGCCGGGGGGTTGGCTTTGGCCCGCGGGGGGCGCCGGGT
>CAYUZM010000871.1:0-3231 GCA_964449665.1 uncultured Solibacteraceae bacterium | reverse complement strand
CGCCATCTGCACAATCGCCACACGCTGCTGGTCCACGCTCAAATCGGCCAGCGTGCGCTCCAGCCGTGCCTTCTGCAACTCGGCCCGCCGCTCGTCGATCCGCCGGTCGCGGAACAGCGGCAGCTTCACGCCTCCGCGCCACTCGCCATCGGTGCGCGTCTGCAGCTTGCCGTCATAAGCCGCGAACTCCCCGCGCCCCACCCGCCAGCCGCCATACAAACTCGCGCCCCACGTCTGCAGGTATTGGTCGAACCCCGTGTTCAGCCGCTCGTTGGAATAGAAACCAAACTGGTCCGTGTCGGCGCGCATCCCGATCCGGAAATCGAACTTGCCGAGCGCCGCCTCCACGCCCCCGGCCGCAATCTCACGCTCCAACACCGCCGCCAGCAGCGGCGGATAATGCCGGTCCACCGATGCCAGCACGTCGTCCAGCGTGAGCGTCTGCGCCGCCAGCGGCCACGCGCAGGCCAACGCCAACACAGCCGAGCGCATCGCAAACCTCACTTGTCCTTATTGTCCTTGCTGCCCGGCTCGGTCAGCGCCACCACCGGAGGGAAGCCGTTAAACTGCCGCCACAACTCATAGCCGAGCGGCACCACGTTCAACATCACCCACCCATTCGTCCGCACGCCCTGCCGCAGCCAGCGCCGCGAAGGCCACGGCTCGTCGCTGTCGTCCGGACCCACCAGTATGCGGAACTTCCCCGCCCCATTGTCGGTGGCGTCCACCAGCAACACCTTGCCGCCAAACGTTCCCACCGCCACCGACGGCCATCCCACCCATTGCACCGCCGGCCACCCTTCAAACTGCAACCTCACCGTGTTTCCCACCGCAATCAGCGGCATGTCGTTGCCGTTCACCCAAAGCTCCACCACCGACGCCGCCGTGTCCGGCACGAACATCGCCAGCGGATCGCCCGCTTTCAACAGCTCGCTTCCCGGCTGCGCCATCAGCCGCAAAATTGTCCCGTCGCGCGGCGCCATCACCTTCTGCGTCGTCTGCCGCGCCACCCGCATGTCCATTTGCTGCAGCGAACCGCGCACGCTCGCAATCTCGGACATCGCCGACGACCGCGACGCCTTCGCGTCGTTGATCGACGCCTCGAAATCCGTCTGCACCTTCTCGCGATCCGCCTCCAGCGCCTTCTTCTCCACGCGCGCCGCCTGCAACGCCGCCCGCGCCCGCTCCAGTTCGGCCACAGCCCGGTCGTGATCCATCGTCGCCAGTTCCACCGTGCGCACCGACGTCAGCCCGCGTCCGCTCAACTGCTTTTGCCGGTTCACATTCAGCCGCGCCGCCGTCAGCGTCGCCTCGGCCGCCTCCAGCCCGCGCTCGCTCTGCCGCACACGCTCCTCGGCCATGCCGATCCGCGACACCGCCCCGTCCAGCGCATTGCGCCGCGAACCGTCTAGCCCGCCAATCCGCTCACCGAGCGAACGCTCGCGGTCTTCCAACGCCCGTATGCGCAACAACAGCGCGTCGCGCTCCCGGTTCAAACGGTCCAGCAGTTCCGGATCGTTATCGGTGATCTCAGCCACCAGTACGCCGGCCTTCACGTGCGTGCCTTCCACCACGTGCCAGCGCAACACACGGCCTTCCACCGGCGTATCGATTGTCTGCTGCCGCTCCAGCGGCGCATACGCCACCACGCGCCCCGCCCCCGGCAGATTCTGCTGCCAGGGCACCAACGCCAGCCCGATCGTCGCCACCACGAACAGATACACCAGCCACCGGGCCACCTTGGTCGAGCGCGGCGCCCGCCCCACATGCGCCATCGCCGGAAGATCCGGAAACTGCAGCATCGGATTCGCCGGTGGGTGGTTCATCGCCCCGTTCCCTCTTCCATCAGCGCGCCGCCGCTCACACGCATGACACGGTCGCACCGCGCCCAGATCTCCGGCCGGTTGGTTGCTACCAGAAGCGTCCAGGGCGCGTTCGGATCGAACACCGTCTGCAACGCCTGGTCTCGCCCCACGGCGTCGTCCAACCAGTCCAACGATTCATCAATCAGCAGCAATCGCGGCCTGCCCGCAAAAGCGCGCGCCAGCATCAGGCGCACCGCCTGCCCGCCCGACAACGGCCTGCCGCCGGTCGCAAGAGGAGTCCCCAAACCGGCCGGCAGCGACTCCAGTTCCTGCAATAATCCCGCGCTTTCCAACGCCTCGCGCACCCGCACCGAATCGCACACCTCGCGTCCCATGCGCACGTTTTCCATGATCGTGCCCTGGAAAATTTCCACCCCGCGCACCAGCGCCACGTGCTCGCGCAGATCCTCCAGCCGTGCCATCCGCGTGTCCTGACCGTTAATGCGCACCGCCCCCGCACCCGGCTCGCGATAGCGGCAAATAATGTCGAAGAGCGTGCTCTTGCCCGAGCCGCTCACCCCGCACAGGGCCATCCGTTCGCCCGGCTCCAATACCAGCGCCGCGCCCTGCAGCACGCCGCTCCAGCCTACGGCATTCACCTCCAGCCGCGCCGGTGCGTCGCCAATCTGCGGCTTCTCCGCGCCGCTCTCTTCCAGCGGCAAATCCGTCAGGTAGCCCAGCTTGTCCATCGCCGCCAGCAGATCGTAGTAGATCTCCAGATGCTTGCCCAGCTTGGAAAACCCGCTCACCACCAGCGCCACCACCAGTTCGGCCGCGATCAACTGGCCCAGCGTCAACTGCCGCAACACCACCAGCCATCCGCCCACGCCCAGCAGCGCCGCGCTCGCCAGTGCATACAGCACCCACGACCCGGCCACCTGCCGCACCAGAATCCGGAAGTGCAGCCGCCGGTGCAGTAAATAATCGTCCACGTGCGTATTCGTCCGCTGCAGCGCATAGCGCATCGCATCGCGCCCGCGAAACACCGTCGGATGCCGCGCGATCTCTTCCAGCCAGGCCACGAAGTCATACTTGGCCCTCGACTCCTCCACCGCCGTCTGCACCGCTCCCCGCCCCAACGGGAATATGATCACCACGATCGCCGCCAGCAACAGCAGGTCGAATGCCAGCAGCCAGGGGTGATACACCGCCAGCAGCACGGCGCCGGCAATCGTCTGCATCACCACGCTCAGCCCTTCTACTAGCAGTGTCGCGCCCGCCTTCTGCAGCGTCACCACCTCCAGGAACCGGTTGACGATCTCCGGCCCATGGTGCAACTCCAGCTCATCGGCCCGCGCCCGCAACAGCCGGTTGGCCGAATCCGACGAGATTCGCACAAACACCCGGCGCTGCAACAGCTCCACCC
>CAYUZM010000870.1:0-3232 GCA_964449665.1 uncultured Solibacteraceae bacterium | reverse complement strand
GGTGTTCCGGTTGTGTGGGGGGGGTGGGGCGTGTCCTCCGGGGGGCGGGGGGGGTGGTGGGGCACCGCGAGGACCCGGAAAGCCAAACGGGGGGCGTTGTTCGGGGGCGGGGCGCACTACCGCTTCGAGCTGCAGGGGGGTCCCAACGCGCAGGACGTCATCACCGTGCACCGCGTGGTGAAGGAGAGCGCGCCGTGGCGGCCGGCCCGGACCCACCGGGCGGTGTTCATGGTGCATGGGGATGCGTGGGGCTTCGAGGCGGCCTTCCTCTCCAGCGTGGGCTCCGCGCACGTGCCCGTGGACCACTCCATCGCCGCGTACATGGCGAAGGAGGGCGTGGACGTGTGGGGCATGGACATGCGCTGGGTGGGAGTGCCGGCGGCCACGCAGGACCTCTCCTTCATGGCGAACTGGAACCCGGGCACGCATGCCCGGGACCGTGGCACGGGGTTGCCCCTGGGCCGGACGCCCGCCCGCCTCGATCACGCGATCGTTCTCCTCGCGGAACTTGAACCGGTCGACAATCTCCTCTGGGAGGAATTCGCTATCGGCAATGTCGGTGATCTTGATCCACCGCATCATCTGGCGCGAAATCACTTCGAGGTGCTTGTCGTTGATGGTCACGCCCTGCAGCCGGTAGACTTCCTGAATTTCGTTCACCAGGTACTTCTGCAGTTCCTTCTGGCCTTTGACCTTAAGAATGTCGTGCGGATTCAGCGGACCGTCCATCAGCGGCTCGCCGGCCGTCACGCGCTCGCCTTCCTGCACGCGGATGTGAACGCCGCGCGGCAGTGCGTATTCGCGCTGTTCGCCGTCTTCGCCGACGATGTAGATCTTGCGCGTGCCCTTGCTGATTTCGCCGTACTTCACCGTGCCGTTGATCTCGGCCATCACGGCCGTTTCGCGCGGCTTGCGGGCTTCGAACAGTTCCACCACGCGAGGCAAGCCGCCCGTGATGTCCTTGGTCTTGGTGGTGGCGCGCGGAATCTTCGCCAGCACGTCGCCCGCGTGAACCTCTTCGCCGTCGATCGCCATCAAGTGCGCATGCGTCGGCATGAGGTAGCGCTTTTCGTCGGCCTTATGTCCGCCGGGCGGATGCATGAGAATCGACGGCAGCTTCTTCTCGTCGGGCGAATCCATCACCACCCATTGCGACAGGCCGGTGATTTCGTCCACCTCTTCCTTCATCGTCAGACCTTCGATCAGGTCCTTGTACTTCACCGTGCCGCTGATCTCGGTCAGAATCGAGAAGGTGTAGGGATCCCACTCCAGCAGGATCGCGTTTTCCTCCACATGAGCGCCGTCTTCGAACAAGACTTTGGCGCCGTACACCACTTCGTATCGCTCGCGCTCGCGGCCCTTCTCATCGAGAACGGCCAGCTTGCCCGAACGGTTCATCGCCACGATCTCGCCCTTGGCGTTGCGCACCGTGTTGATGTCGATGTACTTCACATAGCCTGAGCTGCGCGCTTCCTGAGTCGACTGTTCAGCCACCCTCGTGGCCGCGCCGCCGATGTGGAACGTACGCATGGTCAACTGCGTTCCCGGTTCGCCGATGGACTGCGCCGCGATGACGCCCACCGCTTCGCCGCGCTCCACCAACCGGCCGGAAGCCAGGTTGCGGCCGTAGCAAAGCTGGCACACGCCGCGCCGCGATTCGCAGGTCAGCACCGAACGGATACGCACCCGTTCAATACCGGCCTTTTCAATCTGCGTCGCCATGGACTCATTGATCACCGAGTTCATCGGCGCAAGCACCGTGTTCTCGTAGTCGCGAATGTCTTCGAGCGGCACGCGGCCCACAATGCGATCCGACAGGCGCTCAATGGTCTCGCCCGCCTCGGTGATCGGCTCGACTTCAATGCCTTCCACCGTTCCACAATCCTGCTCGGTGATGATCACGTCCTGCGCCACGTCGACGAGACGCCGCGTGAGGTAACCCGAGTCGGCCGTTTTCAGTGCCGTATCGGCCAAGCCTTTACGCGCGCCGTGCGTCGAAATGAAGTACTGCAGCACGTTCAGGCCTTCGCGGAAGTTGGCCGTAATCGGCGTTTCAATGATCTCGCCGTTCGGCTTGGCCATCAATCCACGCATACCGGACAACTGGCGGATCTGCTGGCGCGAACCGCGAGCGCCCGAGTCGGCCATGATGTAAATCGGATTGAGGTAACGGCCCGTGCGGTCGTCGTCCTCCATCTTCTTGAACATCTCGTCCGATACGCGCTCGGTCACCTTCGACCAGATTTCGATGATTTTGTTGTAGCGCTCGCCCTGCGTGATGGCGCCTTCCTGATACTGCGACTGCACCTCCATCACGGCCTTCTGCGCATCGCTGACGAGCGAGAACTTGTTGTCCGGAACCACCATGTCGTCGATGCCGATGGAGATGCCCGCGCGCGTGGCGTACAGGAAGCCCATCGTCTTGATCTCGTCGAGCATGTGGACGGTGACGTGCAGCCCGAACTTCAGGTAGCAGAACTGCACCAACTGCGTGAGGCCCTTCTTCTTGAGCAGGCCGTTGATGAACGGCATGTCCTCGGGCAGCACGTCGTTCAGGATGACGCGGCCCACCGTAGTGTCCATGTATTGCTTCACATACTCCACCGGTTCGGTGTGCAGAATGTTCTGGCTGTCGAAGGCCTTCGTGAGGTCAATCACGCGGCCCGTATAACGCAGCTTGATCGGCGTGAGCGTTTCCACTTCGCCCATCTCGAGCGCGATCAGCACGTCGTCCACTGAGGCGAACGTGCGGCCCTCGCCCTTGCTGCCGTGGCGCGACTTGGTGAGGTAGTACAAGCCCAGCACCATGTCCTGCGACGGCGTCGCGATCGGCGAGCCGTGCGCGGGTGACAGAATGTTGTTCGCCGCCAGCATCAACGTGGAAGCCTCGATCTGCGCTTCCGGCGAAAGCGGAATATGGACGGCCATCTGGTCGCCGTCGAAGTCGGCGTTGAAGGCAGTGCAAACCAGCGGGTGAATGCGAAGGGCCTTGCCTTCCACCAGCACCGGTTCAAAAGCCTGAATGCCCAGGCGGTGCAGCGTCGGAGCGCGGTTCAGAAGGATCGGGTGGTCGCGGATGACCTCTTCGAGAATGTCCCAAACCACAGCGTCCTGCTGCTCGACCAGTTCCTTGGCCTGCTTGATCGTCGTGCAATGGCCGCGCTGTTCCAGGCGATGGTAGATGAACGGCTTGAACAGCTCGAGCGCCATCTTCTTCGGCAGACCGCACTGG
>CAYUZM010000869.1:0-3233 GCA_964449665.1 uncultured Solibacteraceae bacterium | reverse complement strand
GATTCCGCCGGCCGCTGGCGTCGTAGCCGTATTGATACACGTGGCCCTCGCCATCCTGAAAACTCACCACGTTGCCCGCCGCGTCGTAAGCTTCAATCGTCGTGATCACGCCCGGCAGCAGCTTCATCAGGCGGCGGTTGGGCAGATCGTAGGTATATTCGGGCCTCAGGCCCGCGCTGTCCACGCGCGCCGTCAGGCGGCCCGCGGCATCGAACTCCTGACGCACGGCCTCGCAGCCGCCCGGCCCGACGATGCGCGAAATCCGATGCGTGCTTCCGGCATATTCGTACTGCGTCACCCTGTTCGCCGGGTCCGTATGTTGAATGAGCCGGCCCAACGAATCGTAGGCGTACTGGTGGCGGTAGCCGCGCGCATCCGAAATCTGCGTAATCCGCCCCGCGCCGTCGCGCTGAATCGGAACGTTGCGGCCATCCGACGAAGTCACGCCCGTAGCCGTAATCTGCATCCAGTTGCCCGCGCGATCCTCAATGCGTGTAATCGCCGAACGGTCCAGCGTGAACTGGATTCCCTCCTTCGTCGTCAGCCGCCAACGCTTCGGAGCGTACGCCGCAAACGGCGTGTCGCCGCCCAGGCAGGCAAGTCCTTGCGCGCCGCCCAGGAATGCGGGGCAGTCGAGGTTCTCCAACTTGTCGTCCACGCCAGCGGCCGAGGTGTAGTGGTTCTCCAACGTCGGGAACACCGGACTCGGCTGCACCGGCGTGAAGGCGAACACTGCCTCGCGGCCCGAGGGAAGCGTCACGTAGGCGTTGTAGTGGGCGTCCGTGCGCAGATCGAGACGCGAGAAGCCCAGCGCCCATCCCGCGCCGAAGTCGTTCGCATACGGCTTACGCGAATCGTAATGACGCTCAATGGTGATCGGCATGCCCAATGCCGGCAAGCGCAGGTCGATGTAGTCGAGCCTGAACGCGCCCAGCTTGACCGCGTCGCCGCCCACCCGGATCAGATTCTGCACAAGCGCGCCCTGCCGCCGGTCGAACGCCGTCAGCCGCAACATGTAGGGATTGTTCGCGAGCAGCGGCGCAGGGAACACGCCCAGTGGCCCGTTGACGACGCTCGTTGTTCCCTCGTTCAAACGAACCCAGGCGTCGCCGCCCGATACCTGATACTCCAGCCGCCACGAGACCAGATTCGCGTCGCTCGCGGTGCCCATCACCGTAACTTCGCCTGTCACGAGCCCATCATTAGCTGGACTGGTAATGCTCAGCACCGGAGGCGTCGTGTCCATCGCTGCAATGGCGAGCGTGAACGCCTGCTGCGTGGCCGCGTCGGAGGGATCGCTCACCCGGATCGTTGCGTTCTGCGTGCCCGAAGCATTGTTGGGGATGTTCCAGGTGAGCCGTCCGGCGGGTGTCATCGACATGCCGTTGGGGCCCGAGACAAGTGAGAATTGAATCGTGTCCCCGTCCGGATCGGACGCCGTCGCCTGATAGACAAACGCCTGGCCCGCTTCCGCCGCCGTGGGAGCGGATGAAGTGAACATTGGAGCGCTATTGGCCACCGCCGCAATATTCACCGTGAAGCTTTGCCGGTGAAACGCGCCGAGAAGGTCCGCCACTTCGATCGTGAACGGATACGCCCCGGTCGCCGCGGCATTGAACAACACAACCCCGCTGCTCGAGTGGATCGTCGCGCCGACCGGCGCCTGCACCAGAGACCAAGTGAGGATGTCGCCCGCGTCCGGGTCCATCGCCGTCGGCACGTAGGAGTAGGTGGTGCCCAACACCCCACCCGCCGGCGCGGAGCTGGTAATGGTGGGCTGCCGGTTGGGGTTGGTCACTTGAATGGTGAACGATTGCAGCCTGGTGAAGCCGGCAAGGTCGCGAACACACGCGATGACGCTGTGCGGGCCGGTTTGACCGATGGCCGGAAGCCAGGAGATCACACCGGTCGTGGGATGGATGCCCATGCCCAGCGGCGCGGCGTTGAGGAAGAAGCTGAGCAGATCGCCCGCGTCCGGATCGTTCGCCCGCAGCGTATGCGCGTATGCGCGGCCCACAATGCCACTCGTGATCGGCGAACTCGTGATCGCAGGCGCGTTGTTGATGAGCTGCGTCTCCACGAACACGTCGAAATACTGGCTCGTCACGCGATTTCGCGAGTCGCGCACCGAGGCGAGAATGCGGTGCGTGCCCGCCTGGTTCGTTTGCGGCGTCCACTGAATCAGCCCGCTGGCCGCACCAATGGTCATGCCTGCCGGCGGCACCTGCAACTCAAACGTCTTCGTGTCGGCTGCATCGGGGTCGGACGCGGCGATCTGGTATTGATACAGCGCGCTCGCGCGGGTCTGGGTTACCGGCAGGCTCGTGATGGTCGGTGCGGTGTCGTTGCGCTGCGTGCGCGGAATCGGCATCGCGCTGCCTTCGGTGCCAAGCGCGGACTCCACACCCGCCGCATTCAGCCAGCGAACCTGATACCAATACACTGTGTTGTTCGTCAGCCCTGTGTCAGCAAAGGCTCCCAACGCGTTGACGTAAGAGGCGCGATGGAGAGCGTAGGGATTCGAGCCTGTCTTGCGATAGATGTTGTAGCTCACCGCGCCGGCGATTGGCGTCCACTTCAAGTCAATCGCGGCGTCCCGCGCCCGCACCGTGAGCCCGCTCACCGTGACGTTGGGACCGAGGCCGATCGTCAGCAGCGCCCCGGCCGTATTGTTGTTCTCGTCGCCTTCAGGCAGCAGGTTGGCGGGGTCGACGGTTGCAATGATGGTTTGCGGACCGGGCGTGGGGTTGATGTGCTCGCACGAGACGTCCTGGAAGGCGCCGGGGGCCAGAAGGACCGTTGTCGACGTGGAACAAAGAAGCGGGCCGCCCACACCGAGGTTGAACTGAACCTTCGCCGAAACAAGATCCGCCCCGCCGCCATTGCCCCCACGCGCCGTGAGAATCGTCTTCGCCGGGAACTCGGCATCGTTGCGGCGAAGATAGCTGATTGTGAAGTCTCCGGCCGCCGTCGGCGATCCTTCGCCGGGAAGGAATGTGTTGAGCAGGAAGTTATTCAACCCCGGGCTCAGCCAGTTGGGCGTGAACGTCGTGGGAATGGTGAAGTCGTTGTTGATGTGCGTAATCGAATACGAGGGCTGGTTCCACAGCTTGCGCGTCTTTGCCCACGTCAGCGACGCGTTGTAGTAGACCGCCACACCCGACCCGTCGTTTCCGGGCGCGCGATAGGGCACCACGATGTCGGCATGCCCGTTGCCGTCCACATCTGCCACC
>CAYUZM010000868.1:0-3234 GCA_964449665.1 uncultured Solibacteraceae bacterium | reverse complement strand
GTCGCGCGCGGCGATCGTTCCGGCATGCCCCTCGATGATCGTCCGCGCGATGGCTGCGCTTCTGCTGGCGGCGGCGACGGTTCCGGCGCAGCGGGTGCTGCTGATCAGTCTCGATGGCTTCGGATACCGCGCGCTTACCGAGGATGCCGCCACGCGCGAGATGCCGGCACTGCGAGGCGTGATGGCGCGCGGCGTGGCGAGGCCGATGCAGCCGGCGTTTCCTTCAACGACCGCGAATGGCCACATCGCACTTGCGACCGGCGCGTGGGCTGACGTCAACGGCAAGCATGCCAACTCGCATCCGGTTTTGCCCAGGAAAGACCACACGAGCTTCGAGCGCGGCAACGGGTTTCGCGCCGAGGGTCTGACGGCCGAGCCGGTTTGGGTGACCGCGGCGCGCGCGGGCTTGCGTTCAGCGGCCGTCAACTTTGTTCCGACCTATCCGTTCCTTTCGTCCAATTCGCCGGCCGGGTTGCCGCTGACGGTGATCAATCACTATCAGACGCGGCGGGCGGCGGGTAACCGGCTGCTTACGGAGAAGGATGTGACGCCCGAGGCTTGCGAAGGTTGGAAGCCGAGGGGCTCGAAGAGGCCGCCTCGCTGCTTCACGTGGCGGGAGGATGCACTCGTGTTCCATGCGGCCGTGGGCGCCTCCACGGCGCAGGCGTATGACTTTGTCGAGTTTGCCACGGTTGTAGCGGGGGCGCGGGTTCGCGCCGATGCGAGGCCCCTGGAGAATGCGCCTCCGCGGGCGCGTGCGCTGGCCCGGCACTTCAGCTCTGGTCTCCGGCTCACAAGCCCGTTCGAGGCGGTTGTCTATTTCCGCCTCTTTGCCATGGCGGCCGACGGAAGCTCGTTCGCGCTTCTGCGCACCGCCGTGGAAGAGCTTGGCGTGTTCGATACGAACGAGGCGACGCTGCGCCGGCGCCTGCTCGCCGAGGCGGGCGGCGTGATTGGCAACAGCCGTTCGCCGTTCGCGCCTGAGACGGACGATACGAGACTCGGCCGGTCATTGGAACTTGCCGAACTCGTCATCCGGCAGCTTGGGCGCACGCAGGAGTGGGTTTGGCGCAACGGGAAGCCGCAACTCCAGATGGGATATTTCAGCTATCCCGACGAGGCCGACCACAACTGGCTCGGGCTTTCGGCCACGCAACCGCGATTTGCCGAGGCGCGGCGTTGGATCTATATCGCGCTCGATGCGGCGCTCCGGCCGATTGTGCAATCGGTGGCCGCCAACGATCACCTTATCTTCGTGAGCGATCACGGCATGGCGGCGGTGACGAAACAGGTTCGTGCCTATCTGCCGCTGGAACGTGCCGGGCTGGTGGCGCAAACGGCGAAGGGGCAACTTGATACTCGCGCGTCCAAGGTATCGCTTCTCTACAACTGCCTCCTCGTGAACACGTGCGATTGGAAGGGCGGCATTGTGCCGCTGGGGGAGCGAGAGACGGTCATCGCCACGGCAGCGCGGGTATTGCGAGAGACGCGCGATCCGGCCACCGGCCAGGACGTGTTCCCGAGCTTCTATCCGGCTGAGAAGTTCAACACGGAGCTGGGCATGGGCGGCGAGGCGGGCGCGGATCTGTGTTTCGACGTGGCGCCCGGTTACACGATTACCGCTTCATTCGACGGCCCCGTTATCGCAAACGTGCCGCAGCCACGCGGCCAACATGGTTACTATCCGCTGCGCGAGGATATGCAATCGATCTTCATCGGCGCGGGGCCGCGGCTGCGAATTCCAGGGGGCGGGCCGATGTTTCGCGCCATCGACGTGGCAACACTTGTAACGGAGCTTCTCGGTATTCCACCGCCCGCGCAAGCTAAGGGCCGTAGTCCGCTACAATCGCAGTGAGGAATCCTCCACTATGAAACAACTCAGCCAAACACTTGCAGGTATGTCCCTGTTTGCCCTCGCCGTTGCCGGACTACTGACGGCCCAGGAAACCAAGGAAGTGCATCCGGGCAAGGGCGGTTCGCCGCATGTGACGACGACTTACAAGATGGACGGCAAATCCGTGAGCATCACTTACGGACGTCCGCTGAAGAAGAATCGTGTGATCTTCGGGCAGACGATTCCCTACGGCCAGGTTTGGCGCCTGGGCGCCGATGAGGCGACCACACTGGAGATTGGCGGCGACATGATGATTGGGCCGTTGCACGTGGTTGCCGGCAAGTACACGCTGTACGCCATTCCCGGCGACAAAGAATGGACGCTGGTGAACAGCAAGCAGACGGGCCAGTGGGGCACGGTCTACAAGAAAGAGAACGACTAAGGCCGGCCGGCGAGGAAGGCGACCAAGGCTTCCGCGCCGGTGGAGCAGCTCACGATCACCATTGACGGCAAGGGCGACGACAAGGTGCTGAAGGTTGCCTGGGACAACGCCGTGGCCACCGTGCCGGTGATGATGCACTAACGCGCGCGGTTACTTACGCTTGCGCGCGCGGTTACTTACGAAAGAGAAATACGGCCGTTTCGGCCATCAGGTTGGGCATCGTGGAGATGGCGCGATGCCCGGCCAGATAGATGTTTTTTTCGATGGTCCACTTCTCTTTGGCCGCGAGGTCGATGAAGTCCTGCACGGTGAGGAAGTGGATGTTGGGGGAGTCGTACCAGGAGTGGGGAAACACGGGCGTGCGCGGTGCGCTGCCGCTCACCAGGTGGGACCAGCGCACGCGCCAGTGGCCGAAATTGGGGAACGCCACAATGCCGTGGCGGCCCACTCGCAGCATCTCGCGCAGCACGGTGAGCGGCCGCATGGTTTCCTGAAGCGTTTGGCTCAGGACGACATAGTCAAACGCGGAGTCGGGGTAATCGGTCAGTCCCTTTTCGATGTCACCCTGATAGACGCTGACGCCGCGCGCGATGGCGCGTTGGACGCGGGGGCCGCTCAGTTCCACGCCGCGCGCTTGCACCTGCTTATTCTCAACCAGCCAGGCGAGCAGTTCGCCTTCGCCGCAGCCGAGATCGAGCACCTTCGACTTTGGCTCCACAATGTTGCCGATGATGGCGTAGTCGCTCCGGCCGAGTATGTCGTGAACGAGCGCGGTAGGTTTGGAAGCCGTGGTCATGAGCGGCTCACCTCGCGGAACGTGGAATCGAGGAAGCCTTGGACCAGCACGGTCTGCTCGCCCACTTCAACCAGGAAGGGCTCTGGGCCATAGTTGGAGGGCAATTCGCAGTCGGCGACTTCCTGGGTGCGCCTGCGCAAAGCTCATACGACACCGAGCCAA
>CAYUZM010000867.1:0-3235 GCA_964449665.1 uncultured Solibacteraceae bacterium | reverse complement strand
CTCCGTGAGGCGTTTCCGATGAAATTCGACAGTCTTCAAACTTACGTCCAATTGCAGCGCGATCTCTTTATTGATAAAACCACGTCCGATTAGCGACAGGACGTCGCGTTGACGGCAAGTTAGACTAACAGCAGTGGAGATTTTCGACACCCAACAACTCCGAGTGTATACGTTATCCTGCCAGCAATTATATTCCCAATTATCGAGACGCGATTCAGATCTTCGCGCTCAATACGAACGACGCAGGATGGGTGGCAACCATGAACGTGGCCATGCGGCTGGAATGCGGGCGCGGTGAGCTTTTCAAAGCTCATGGAGAGTTCCGGTCATGATCCGCGCTGGGCAATGCGAAGAAGATGGGAAACATGAGACAAATCGCGCGGGATTGCGGAACCGATGCGGTGTATGGCGCAGCGAGCGGGCCGCCGCTACTCCCATCGCGCGGCACGCGCGCGGTGCGCAATGGCGCGTTCCGTGTCCTGGGCGCGTGCGCACAGTGGCGCGAACTGCACAACGAGTATCCACGCTGTCGCGGCGCCTTGGCGAGCAGGGCAGATTCCGCCCGGAAACAACATGCGTGACTGACACCTTTGTTAGCGCGAAAACAGGGGCGTTCGTGGCGGCCCATACGATGCGGGAAGGTTTGACGATCACGGGTCGGTGCTGTTGCCACTGGCAGCAGTCGATGCCTCGCCGATGCGGTCGTCTCTGGCGAGACGGCCGCCGATGCGCCGGGAGGCGTCAATTCCGCCAACTGTTCGCCAATGAGTACTGGCCTTTCGGGAACTTCCCCGGCACTGTCTACCGATTCCGGAGTTCAGGGCCCAAGAGGCGGGTGAAGAGAGCAACCCCTTCGCCCGATTTCGCCCGCCTATCATAGACTTCATGCCGACTTGGGGAGCCGAATGGACCGCGACGGTGACCGACTCGCGCACGAAGCGGGAGCGGGTGGCGTTGGTGAGTCCGACAGTGGAGGGGTTGGATGTGCAGAGCGCGGAGGGGGAGTGGCAGACGTGGCAATGGGGGCGTGTACGGCAGGGGCCAGGGAAGGATGTTGAGTTTATTTGCGATGGGCAATCGGTGCGGATTGCCGACCGGACGATGATCGATTCGCTGCACCGGATTGCGCCGGCGACGAAGGCGCAATTTAAGAGCGTCAGTTCGCAGAAGGTCGGATTGATCGTAGTGGGTTATACGGGGGCGGCGGTGGCGGCGCTTTTGGTGGCTTGGTTCGCGATCGGTTGGGCGGGGGGCTGGGCGGCCACGATGGCGCCGCGGTCTTGGGAGAAGCGGATTGGCGAGCTGGGGATTGAGCAGATGGCTCCGGCGGGGTCGACTTGCGGGGACCGGGATTTGTATCTGGCGGTGCAGTCGATTGCGCGGCGGTTGTCGGAGTCGTTGCCGGCCGAAGCGGGGACGTTCGATATTCGCGTGGTCGACCAGCCGGTGTTGAACGCCGTGACCTTGCCGGGGGGATACATTGTGATCTATCGCGGGCTGCTGCGGAGCGCGGATACGCCGGAGGAGTTGGCGGGGGTGCTGGCGCACGAGATGCAGCATGCGGTGCTGCGGCATTCGATGAAGGCGCTGGGGCGCGAGGCGGCGTTGTGGATGCTGATTGGGTTGATCACGGGCGGGACGGATGTGGCGACGGCGCGGATGGCGGGTTCGCTGGCGGGAATGAAGATGCAGCGCGGGGATGAGTTGGAGGCCGATGAAGGCGCGCTTCGCATGTTGGACGCGGCGCGGATTTCGAGCGGTGGGTTCCTTTCGTTTTTTGAAAAGCTGGCGCGGAACGAGGCGGCGGCGCCTTGGTTGACGAATGCGTTTTCGACGCATCCGGAGACGGCTGAGCGGGTGGCGCGCGTGAAGGCTTGGCGGGCTTCGCATGAGGCGCTCGCGCAGCCGATTGTGGATGGGGAGCTTTGGCGGCGGGTGCGGGTAAGCTGCCGGTAGCGATAATAGGTGAGATGCACGCCGCGATTCTCGAGGAGTATGGACAGCCGCTGGTGGTTGCCGACAGGCCGAAACCTACGCCGGGGCCGGGCGAGGTGCTGGTGCGCGTGGAGGCGTGCGGGGCGTGCCACTCGGATGTTCATCTGGCCGATGGGGATTGGGCAGCGATGAAGCGCGCGGCGAAGCTGCCGCTGATTCTGGGGCATGAAGTGGCGGGCGTGATCGAATCGAACAATGCGCGGGTGGGGATTCCGTGGCTGGGGTGGAGTTGCGGCGGGTGCGAGTACTGTTTGCATGGGCGCGAATCGCTTTGCCAGAAGCAGCGCATTACGGGCGTGATGGCCGATGGCGGGTATGCGCAGTACATGACGGCTCCGATCTCACACGTGATTCGCATTCCCGATGGGCTTCCGGCGACGGAGGCGGCTCCGTTGTTTTGCGCGGGCGTGACGGCGTTCAAGGCGATCAAGTCGAGCGGGCTGGCGCGCGGGCAAAAGGTGGCGATTTTTGGAGTGGGCGGGTTGGGGCACCTGGCGATTCAGATTGCGCGGCAGATGGGCGCGGTGGTGTGCGCGATTGATGTGAGCGCGGACAAGCTGGAGATGGCGAAGGAGTGCGGGGCGCATGAGGTGATGGACGCGTCGGCGGATTCGCCGGACAAGGCGCTGCGGACGTGGGGGCCGGAGATTGCGGTGGTGACGGCGGCGTCGGGGTCGGCGTACCGTTCGGCGGTGAATGGCGTGAAGCGCGGGGGCACGATTATGGTGGTGGGGATGCCGGCGCAGGATTTGCAGTTGCCGGTGATTCCGATTGTGGGCGGCGAGTTGCGGATTTTGGGTTCGGCGGTGGGGACGCGGCAGGATGTGCGGGATTTGCTGGCGCTGGCGGCGAAGACGGGGATCCGGTGTCATGTGGAGACGCAGCCGTTGGACCAGGTGAATGCGGTGTTTGAGCGATTGCGGCGGGGGGATGTGCGGGGGCGGATTGTGCTGGTGCCGTAGAGTCCGACGCGCCAGGGGCACGGCGCGCGCTGTAACCTAAGCTCATGCGACGCGCTTATATCGTTTTGCTTCATTTGTGCACGCTGGGGTTCTTTGTGCTGGCTGTGGATGCCGCGAGGGACTACAAGCGAGAGGTGATGGACGCCGACCGTGCGTTTGACGCGGCGGTGGCGAAAGCGGGCACTGGTGGCGCGGCGGCTTGGGCGGAATATTTTGGGGAGGAGGGTGGAATGAACAACGTGCCGCCGATTCGCGGGCGCGAGAATGTCCGCAAGGCG
>CAYUZM010000866.1:357-3238 GCA_964449665.1 uncultured Solibacteraceae bacterium | reverse complement strand
TCCGGGACGACTCCGCGATGTCGACCAACCCGGCGCTGTGGTCGGCGCTCGAGGCTGGTCTTGCCTCGGCGGGCCACCTTAACGTCCTGCCCCGCCCCCCAGCCCGGGGACCCTCAACACTACCACCCCGCCGGCGCGATTTCGCCTACCCCGGGATAGGGTCAGGGCCCATAACGCTCGACGCCACCGGCAACCGCACCACCACCACCGTCCCCTCCCCCACGACGCTCACCAGTTCCACCGAGCCCCCCAACTGCTCCATCCGCTCCCGCATACCCACAATCCCAAAGTGGCCCAAATCGGTCGCATCCGCCGCCGGAGGCTCAAATCCCCGCCCATCGTCGCGCACCTCCACCGCCAGCCCGCCATTCTCATACCGCAACCGCACCCGTACCTCCGCCGGCCCCGCATGCTGCACCGCATTCCGAATCGCCTCCCGCGTCACCAGCAACAGCGCCCGGTTCGCCGAATCAGGAAGCGCCACCGCCGCGCCCTCCACCTCGAACACCACCGGCACGCCCTTCTCCGCCTGCACGGCCGCCGCCATCTCCCGCACCGCCCCCGCCAGCCCGTGATCGAACGAATCGAATCGCAAATCCGTCAACGCCTGCCGCGCCTCGTCCAACGTCAGCCGCAAATGAATCCGCGCGCTATCGAGAAACGCCATCATCTGCACCTGGTCATCCGCCGCCGACCCCGCCGCCGCCTCCACCAACGTCGAAATCCCCACGCACCCCTGCACAACGGTATCGTGCATCTCCCGCGCAATTCGCGTCCGCTCGGCCAGCCGCAGCGTGTAGCGTTCCCGCGCCCGCCGCTCACGCAACAAAAACACGCCCGCCACCACCGCCCCCACCGCTGCTAAGGCCAGCGCATAAAACCAAGCCGTCTGATAGAAGTGCGGCGTCACCCGCAGCACCACGCTCGCCTCCGTCGGCCTGCTCCCCGCCGAATCGTCGTGTGCCACCACGCGAAACCGGTAGTTCCCCGGCGGCACGTTATCGTACGAAGCCGCCCGCGCGCCCCCTGCCGTCACCCAATCCCGGTCGAAGTTCTCGAGCTTGTAGCGAAAACTCACGCTCTCCGGCGCCGACAGCGTACAACTCGTAAACTCAAATCGCACCCGCTTCCGCCCGGGCCCCAGCACCAACTCCCCATTCGCCGCCACCGGCCCGTCGTCCACCCACACGCCCTCCAACCGCACCGGTGAATGCCGCCACACCCTCGGCCGCCGCGACTTGAAGTGAATCGCCCCCTTCACGCCCGGAAACCACAACTCACCATCCCGCGCCACGCACCCCGCCGGCTGTACGCCTCCGTTCATCTGCGCCGATTCCAACCCGCTCCCCACCCGGTGCGCGAGCACGCCCCCCGCGCCCAGCCTCCCTTCCACCGCCGCATTCAAATCCGCAATCGATGCCGACGACAACCCCAGCGGCCCACTCATCCACAACCGCCCATCCTCGCCGCCCAAGATCTGAAAAATCGAGTTGCTGATCAGACCATCCTGAGTCGTCAGCCGCCGCAACTTGCCATCTTTCGCCCGCAGCAATCCACCGCCCCGCGTCCCCAGCCAAAGCGTGTTCGACCCATCGCGATGAATCGCCCAAACCCGATCGCGGCTCACCTCGTCAAACACCGGGTCTCTCACAAACTTCCCCCCGCGCACACGGTTCAATCCGCGATCCGTCCCAATCAGCAGATCCCCGTTCGCATCCTCCGCAATCGCCCGCACCCATCCATAACTCAGCCCGTCTTCGATGTAGTAGTTCCGCAGTTGCGTACCATCCCACCTCCCAATCCCGCTCGTCGTCCCAATCCACACCGTCCCATCCTTGCCGTCATGAAAAAACTGGATGCCGTTGTTCCGCAACCCCTCGGCCATCGTGAACCGCCGCGCCTGCCCACCCGCCCAACGCACCGCGCCCTGGTTGTCCGTGCCCAGCCACATCGCCCCCTTGCTGTCTTCGTACACGCCCAGGAACCGCAGCCCATCCGCCGGCGCCGGCAGCCGCACCTGCTTCGCTTCCCCGTCGCGATACCGGTACAACTCCCCCGTCACCGTAGTCAGCCACACGCCGCCATCCTGGCTGCAATACGCCGTCAATACGTTCTCGTTCGACAACCCATCCCGCCGGTCCAGCACCTGCACATCCGGCTCGGTCAGCCGCACCAACCCGTCCGCCGTCCCCAGCCACAACGCATGTTCCCGGTCCTCCAGCATCGAGATCACGCTTGAATCAGGCAACCCCGCCGCCACCTGCACGGCCGCCCTCTGCCCCGCCCGCACCAAATACACGCCATCACCCAAAGTCCCAATCCAAACGTTGCCCGCGTGGTCCTCCGCCAGCGCCCCAATCGCCGTCGTCCGCAGGCGCGAAAAATCCACCGCCTCGCGCCCAATCGTCCGCAACCCCTGATTTGTCCCCAGCCACAACGAACCATCCCGCATCCCCCGCATACGGAACACCTCCTCGCGCTCCTGTCGCATCGCCGACAGCCGCAACTTTCCACCCGCATACTCGACAATTCCCGCCTGCCCTCCCGCCAGCATTCCCCCCGCGGCCACCCCACCCACAATCGCCGCTCCCGCCGCCTGCCCACCTGCAACCTTTCCCCCAGTCTCCGGCTCCCACAACACAAAAAACGCCTGGTTCGGCCGCGCCAACTCCCGGTCCAGCCTCAGAAACTTCCCGCCCTCCCGCCTATACAACCCCCGGTTCGTCGCCGCCCACACCGCCCCGCCGCGGTCCTCCACCACCGAACTCACAAACTCGCTCTCCAGCCCCTCCGCCGCCCCGAACCGCTCAAATCGCCCATTCTTGTAATGAACTACCCCGCCCCCATCGGTCCCAATCCACAACGAACCATCCGGCGCCAC
>CAYUZM010000866.1:0-347 GCA_964449665.1 uncultured Solibacteraceae bacterium | reverse complement strand
ACCCCATCGAACCGCGCCAGCCCGCTGGGAGTCCCAATCCACAAATACCCGTCCGGCGTCTGCGCAATCGCCCTCACGCGGTTCTCCGGCAGCCCCTCCTGCGTCCGCCAGATCCGGCTCACATACGCAGGCTTGCCCGGCATCCCGGCCGCGCCCCCTGCCTCTGCCGCCGCGCCCCCTGCCCCTGCCGCCGCGCGAGCGCACATCGCCGCCGCCATCGCGGCGAACACCACGGCGCCAACCCGCATTCGGTCTTTACCGCGCAAGAGTGGCATTATACAATCGAGTCCCAAATCCTCCGATGCAAGCCCCTCCCCTTCGTACGCCCCAGCCCGTTTCGCAAACCA
>CAYUZM010000865.1:0-3238 GCA_964449665.1 uncultured Solibacteraceae bacterium | reverse complement strand
GCGTGCCGACTGGAACGGCGTCGGTTCCAACATCCGGTGGGCCGGTCCAGATTGCTCTGGTTTCGCACACGGCGTACGTATAAATTCTCTTAGCGGAAATAGGTTCAGTCAGCGCGCAAGACCATCGCACCTAAGAGATCCGCAACGTGCAGTGGGTTCCCGAGCCCGGTTCGTGGTCGGGCGGTGCATTGCTGCTCGGTCGGTCGACCCTTGCGCTTATGGTCTACAGCGCGGCGGCGTCTCCGGCCTGGGGATGACGACAACCGGAGGAGCGCTCATCGGTTCAAAGTTCGGCGGCCCCCTCGAAGCGGCCATCGCGGCGGGATTGGTGCAGTAGCCGGCCAGGTCCTTTGTGCCGTAGAGCCCAAATCAGGCTGACACCATACCTTCCACACGCCGGATCGCTAAACGTTCCCGTTCAAAAATGTGGCCTTCCATCTGGCCTTGTAGTTCACGGAGGCCAGGATCATCCAACTGGTGTTGGACAACCTCAACATCCATTGCTACAAATCACTGACTGACCTCTATGGTGCGGATATTGGCGGCGAGATCTGGAGCCGCTTCACCGTCCACCACACGCCGAGGCACGGAAGCTGGCTCAATCAGGGCGAAATCGAAATCGCCATGTTCTCGGGGCAGTGTCTTGGCGCCACAAGAATCCCCGACCCGAAAGCGCTGCTTCGTCTCAAAAGCAGAGCCTGGAATCGCCGCGTGAACAGCGACGGGCTCAAAATCCATTAGCGATTCGACCGCAAGGCAGCACGCCGCAAGTTTTGGACACAAATGGAACCGCCTCATACGGTCTGAAAATTAGACGAGACGCGGGGCCAAGAATTCCATGCCAATCCGAAAATCATCGTCGGCCGATTCACACCGGATGACCTTTGCGCGGCCGGAGACTAACCCAACCTGAACTTGCACGATTTCGCCCACTTGGATGGAGATTCCTACAATTGCACCTACTCCAACACTAGAGATATCGACGGACTTGCCGAACACTCGCTGGCCATTGTCACGGAGAATAGAGACATCTCGAACGATGGCTCGTCTTCTAACAACACGCCGCTCTTCGAGCCGCCCAGCAGTGGCCGCAATCATCGCACCGCGGAATTCTGATTCCGCCTGGATTCTCTCCGCGCAACCGGGACAGACTAAGTAGTGTTCCTCGACGGCAGCCTCGGCTGATGGTCCGATCGTCCCTCTTAGGTATTCGTCGATTGTTTTATCGGTCAGACATCGATGGGGGCCGGTAGAGAGGGACAACTCTACTCCTGGTGCGTGGGCAACGCCGCACGCTATAGTATTCCTTCTGCGTCGCCTATCGTAGCGACGCGATAAAGAGCCGTGTCCCCATTATCACTCGGTCACTATTCATCTGGCAACGGCAAAAGCGGGCCCAGACCTGGGTGCCATCGTCTTCCTGCCGAGTTCTCCAAATCTCGCCTTCGCGCGAGACTTGATCCGCCGGTATTGAGCTTCAGTGAGCCCCAGGTCGGAACAAATCCGCTGTACTGTCTGCTCTAGCGCATAAAATCGAATAAGGGCCTCTCGGTCCAGGGGCGCGAGACTGGCGAGGAAGCTTTGTGCAACTGCAGTCCTCAGGTCAGCTTCCAGCAGAGCTTCTGGGGATCCAGAACTCGTCCGAACTAGGCGATGGGTCTCAATGCCAACTTCGCGAATCCGCGGAGGGCCGGACTTGTCGATTTCGCCTTGGACCAAGCGCTTGGCAATTGAAAGTGTGAATACGCCGAGCTTAGAAGCCTCATGCAACTGTCCCATTCTGATTGCTTGCAGCGCAATAAGAATAGTCTCGCGCGTAAGATCTTGAGCGACGTCGTAGGCAAACTTTCGAAGGTAGAAATAGAGCAACCCACGCTGAATGAATTCATAGAATTCTCCGGCTGCGGCCTCGTCATATCGTTGAATACGTTCGACCATGTCGCGGAATTTACAGGGTTCCGAAATCGACGATGGAGGTTCCTCCCGATTGACCACAGAACTAGAGGACGCGGGCACCGGATCAGGCAGCATGATGGAAACTCCTCAGAGGGCCAAATATTTGGCGTGGTGATGGAGTCGACGGCATCTCCGTCGACTGTGGCAGCACTTTGCGAGTCGCCTTCCCGGAAAGGCTCGACCGCCGTACCGGGCTAATTTTGGAGTTTGAAGCGTCGATAGCGCCAAACAAGGCAGCATCTCGACGCGGATTTCAGGTGCCGTCACGTTGCCTGCAGCAGCCAACATCTGAATTCCAAGTACCGCGACTCACCGTACTCCTAAGTGAAATCGCTTAGTTCATCAAAATATAGCACGATATTGCGTCTTGTGTTCCCCGAAAGGGTAGAAATTACATGAGTGGAAATGATCACCCTCAAGTCAGTGCAAAAAAATGACAATATGGGGTGGTAGATGCCCTCATCTGGGGGTAATTGTCAAAGTAATGCTGTCGAATTATGCGCATAATGCACTGGCAGCTGCTGCCTCGATCTCCAGTCGCCAGCACGTCGATGCGGTCGAACTTCTCGATAGTCAACTCGTCGCGTCGAACGGACTCGGTTGTCGCCTGGTCAGTCGTCAAGATGGTGTTGGCGTCGTGGTCTATCCTCCCGCTAACCCCAACCTTCTCTGCCCGCGATAGTCCGCGTCTCACCGGGGGCGCGTTCTGCGTGAGGTTCCGTCGAAATCGGCGAAACCTCACCATTCGAGCGTCCATCGAGCGCGCGACAGATGCTCTGACGCTTCCGCGCCTCTTCCTTCAGTATGGGCATCATCTCCGCGCCGATTGCCGCGGGTTGGCCGATCATCAAGAGTCGACGCTGGCAGTTCTTACACACCACGCAGACGATCCGCGAATCGAGATGATGTGCGGAGTTGAAGTCGTTGCTACGTAGGGCTTTCCAACACGCTCTCGCTGCGTTAATGTGGCCGGGGACGCTGTAGTGGAACAACGAATTGGAGCCTCTGCCGTCTGAGGTGGGGAGCCCGTGAAGGATAGTCAGTCTTTCTGAAAGCGCCCTTCGTCCGGCGGCAGAGGAGCCGTATATGGAAGTAGTGTACCGCCGCTGTTGCGGCATTGATGTGTAAAAAGACGCCGTCACGGTGTGCGTGTGTCCTGGTAATGGGCGAAGAAGGGCGGCGTGTCAAGGGCGGAGTAAAACTAGACCACCGTGGCGGAGGAAAAGTAGACCACGTTGGGCTGCCTGGGGTTCTGGTTGGAAGGCATTGCACCGGGGCTGGA
>CAYUZM010000864.1:0-3239 GCA_964449665.1 uncultured Solibacteraceae bacterium | reverse complement strand
GGGATTTTGGGGGGCCACGGCACGCGGGGCTTCGGCGCCGGTGGGCATGTTGACCAGTTCGAGCGTCGGGCGCGGGTCGTCGCGCGTGACCACGGTGAGGTTCTGGCGGACGGGGAGGGTGAGGCGCAGGAAGCGGTCCTCGTCGAGCGGATAGACGCTGGCGATGTGGCGCTGGCCGGCGCTGACGGTGGTTTGCGTGGGCGGGAGGCCGGGGCCCGCGCCGGGCGTGGTGGTGGTGATGCCCGGACGTTCCGCGCCGCCGGCGACGGCAAGCGAAGGGCTGAGGATCAGTCCGTTGGCGAGGAAGAAGGAGTTTTGCACTGCGCCGGCGAGGGGCCCGAAGTAGCTTTGGATCGGCGCTTGAAATAGTGTGCGGCCGACGGTGAAGGCGTCGGCTTTGGCGTCGAACAGGTAGCCATTGCCGGTGGCGCCGGAGAGGGCGATCATGTAGTCGCCTCCAGGCGTGGCGGCAAGCTGGTGTTGTGTCGAGTTGCCGAGCGTGGAGGTGGCCGAGTTGGGGGCGATGACGCTGCTGGCCGCGCGCGGCGTGGCCTGGTTGCCGAAGACGCGCCAGAGGCCGCCGTTGGACATGACGAACTGCAGGCCGGAAAGCGTCATGGCGAGTGAGAGCGGGCGCACGACGGCCTGATTGCCGGGGCGCGGAATGGGCGGAAATTCGACGTTGCCGATCTCGCGGCGCAGGTCGAGATCGACGATGGAGATGGATTCGCCACCGGAGTTGCCGGCGTAGAGCGTGGAGCGGTCGAGCGACATCGCCAGGGAGTGCGGAAGCTGGCCGACGGGGATCGGTTCGATGAAGCGCTGGCGGCGGATGTCGAAGACTTCGATGCGGTTGAAGCCTGAATTCGCGATATAGACGCGGCCGCGCGGTTCGTCGAGGATCAGTTCCTGAAGGCCTTCGGCGAGGGTCAGTCCGGTGGGCAGCGGGTAGATGACGCCGCGCTGGTCAGACTGGCGGAAGTTCATGAAGACTTGAATCACGTTGGGGAAGTTGACGGCTTCGCGCGAGGAGAGCACGACGTTGATCGGCGTTCCGCCGCCGCCGGTGGCTCCCGTGAAGAGATTGGTTCCAGCCTGTCGGACGACGGCGGTGCGGCCGGGCTCCATGGTAAAGGTGATGGTGGAGGGCGCGACGCCGGTATCGACCTGCGCGATGAGCGCCGTGGTGACGACGGGAACCGTATAGGTGAGCTTGCCCTGGCCGAGGTTGTCGACGCGCACGTTGGCGCGGGCGATGCCCTTATTGCAGGGGTCGTTGGCGAGGAACACAGTGGTGGATTCGGGTTGGATGATCGGGTAGTCGAAGAGCTTGCCCATGGGCAGGCGGACGAGTCCGGATTCCGAGGCGGCGAAGAGTTCGGCGCCGCTCGACGGGCCGACCATTTTGCCGACGATGGATTCCTGGAGGCGCAGGCCGAGGCGCATGCCGAGGTTGCGGCTGGAACCGGTGAGCAGGTAGTTCGACACGGGGCGCACGGTGGCCGAGTTGGCGCCCACGTTGAACGAGGCGTAGATGTCGGCGCCGTCGGGCGAAAAGAAGCTGCCGCCGAAGTTAAAGTTGATCTGGATGGCGGGGTTGGTGTTGGTGGAGGAGATGACGAAGGGGAAGTTGGCCGAGTTGACCTGGGCGATGACGGCGAGCGTGGCGGTGTCGTAGAGCGTGGAGCCGGCCATGAAACGCGAGCCGTCGGGCGAGATGGAGAGCACGGTGGACTGTCCGGTGACGGTGCGGTTGCGGAGCACGGTGCCGGAGGCCGCTTCGTAGACGAAGAGCGTGGTTTGCGCGGAGGTGGTGGTTTGGTTGATGGCCACCATGCCGATGATGAACTGGCCGTCGGGGGTGCGGATGAGGCGGCCGGGAAACGGCGTGGAGGGGCGGCCGATGAAGACGGCGGGCAGCGGGTTGGGCGTGTTGATGGGCGGCGGCGAATTGACGGCGATGATTTGCTGGCCTGCCTGCAGGGTGGGATCGAAGATGAGCAGCGTGTTCTGCGCGTTCTGCGTGCCGGAGCCTTGCGTGGTGATGAGTACGCGCCCGTCGAAGCCGGCCTCGACGCCTTCAGGTTTGGCGGGAAGGCTGATGGTTTGAATGACGCGGTCCATCGCGAGATCGATGACGCTGAGCGTCGTGCTGCCGGTGTTGGTGACGTAGAGGTAGCGGGAGTCCATGCTGAGCGAGGCCGAGGAGGGGGCCGAACCGACGAGGATGGAACCGGTGACGGCGTTGTTCACATAGTCGTAGATGTTCACGCGGTCGGCGCCGGAGCTGACGGCGTAGACGCGGCCGCGGTACTCGTCGAGAACGAGGTCGCTGGGCGGGCCGCCGAGGGAAACGGCATCGCCGAACACAGCGCCGGAGGAGAGCGTAACCTGCGCGGCGAGGGGGTTGAAGGCGGCCAGGAGCACGGCGAGCAGCGTGGCGGAAAGCCACGTCCGCGGGGGCATTTGCGGGAACATCATTGATACGATAACCTAAACCCTACGTTTTGAGGGAAGTTTCGACTCCGCCGAAACATTTTCCACCCTTCCGTGTTGGATAGGAGCCTGTCTCTGACCCTGGTGATTCGCAATCTGACAAGACAAACGACGGTGGCCGACCGCGCGATTCTCGCCAACACGAGCGCGACGCGGCGGACGGGTCTGCTGAAGCACGAGTCGCTGCAGGATGGCGAGGGGTTGCTGATTGTTCCATGCGAGGGGGTGCACACGTTCGGCATGAAGTTTCCGATCGATGTCCTCTACCTCAATAAGAAGCGCATCGTATTGAAGATCAAACCGGAGATGCCGCGGCGGAGGATGAGTTTTTGCCTCAGCGCGCATTCGGTGCTGGAGTTGCCCGCGGGGATGGCGGCGCGAACCGGCACGGTGGTAGGCGATCAGTTGGAAGTGGAGAAGGTGGAGAAAGGCCAGGAAGCCGCGTCGGCATGAGAAGAGTCGCATGGGGGATGGGCGGCGCGCTGGGCGCTGTGCTGTTGACGCCGGGGTGCGCGCGCGGACCGGCATCGGCACACCGTCACGCCGAGCCGCCACCGGCCGTGGTTTGGCCGAACGCAGTAGAACGCGGCATGGCACGGCAGGTGCAGGTGGCGCGAAATGCCGAACTGGCGGGCACGGGAGATCTGGAAGGCGACGCGCTGCGGCGCGCGGGGGTGGCGCGGCCGGACGATCTGGAAGCCCGGACACGGCTGGCGGCCTACTACGAGCCGACCGGACAGCCC
>CAYUZM010000863.1:0-3240 GCA_964449665.1 uncultured Solibacteraceae bacterium | reverse complement strand
CTCAACCTGCGATCATCCGCACCGCGCGATTCGACGATGCCACCTGGCTGTGCCTCGTGAACAGCACGACGCTGCCGGCTGTGGGGGAACTCGTGCTGGGGTGTTCACCAGAAACGACGTGTATTGATCTCGCCAGCGACAATCGAGTCACTCTTCGTGGTGCAGGACCATCGCGCAGCCGGCTGGAGTGGGAACTCGGTCCGCACGCGGTCTGGTGCTGCCGAATCTCCGATCCGAATGCGGCGATCCACGACGTTAAAGCCATCCTTCCCGGACCGGTGCTGGCCGGACTGAGGCGGCAGGTTGATCAGCTCAACAGCCGAATGAATGCCATCGCCGAATTGTCGCGCCCCGCAGTCGACGCGGTGGGGGATGGCGGCGTGGAGTTGGGGCCAGTGGCCGGCGGGGGCCATGACTTCGGGTTTACGGCGGGGGGGCAAGGGCATGAAGATGGCCAGCTGCGGCGGGCACCTTCTTCCAGGGTACTAACGAACGGCGTGGCCGAAATTCGCTGTGTAAATTGCCATGGTTCGATGTATGCTTGGCCTGATCGGGAACCTCTGGGGAGGTTCCATTCTTCGCGAGGGCCTCATTTGAGGCAGAAAGAGAGATCGGAATGCCAGATCTGAAAGGATTTGCGGAAGTTCGAATTGCGAAAGCGGGGCTGAACGGAAGGCCCACCGCGGACATCCTGGTAGACAGCAGCATTAGCGCGGATCAGTTGGGCAAACTGATTGCGCGGGTGACGCGGGACAAGGAGCTCCGGCGGCTGGTCGGCTTGAAAGCGTGTCTTTCGTGCCGCTCCGGATTCAACCTCAACATCTACGACCAGTACATCAACGTGCTGCGGATCGACTTACAGGAGCTCGGTGGCTAACGGGAGCAATCCCGCCCGTGCGGGGGTTGGAGTTCTCTTCAACCCCAGCATGGATCGCTTTTTGGAGCGATCCTTACACCGCCTGGACTATCTATCGGTGATTCCGGACCGGGCCTGGGTCGATCACGGAGTGGGCGCTCCGAATCGATTTCAGCCGCTTCCGCTGTCCGCCCATTTGCTGGACGAGGCCGCGCGCCAGTTACCGATCGTGCTGCACAGCATTGGGCTGTCGATTTGCAGCGCCGATATTTTCGACGAGGAGTATGCCCGCAACCTGATCGAGTGGGCCGGGCGGCTTCGCGCGCCGTGGATCAGCGAGCACTTGTCTTTTTCGCGGATCGGCACCGGGCATGAGGTGAACGCGGCGGTGGCCGTGCCGGTACCGTACGACCGCGAGGTGCTGGAGTTGCTGGTGCCGCGGGTGCGATTTTTCACGAACGTGCTGCAGTGTCCGTTTCTGCTGGAGAACAACGTTTACTATTTCCGGTTTGGGGACCAGGACTTCAGCGAAGAGGCGTTTCTCAACGAACTGTGCGAGCGCGCGGGGTGCCGGGTGTTGCTGGATCTCCACAACGTCTACACGAATTCGGTGAACCACAAGTTCGACGCGGTGGATTACATCAACGGGTTGGATCTTGACTGCGTGTCGGAGATTCACATTGCCGGCGGCGTGGGGATGATGGGCTTCCACACGGATTCGCACACGGGGCCGGTGCTGGATGGCGTATGGGCGCTCCTGGAGCACGCCGTTCCGCGCGCGCGGCAGCTTCGCGGCATCACGTTCGAGTTTCACGAGTCGTCATACCCACTGCTCGGCGATAGTGGAATTCTGGAGCAGGTTGATCGCGCGCGCGCCATCGTTCACAAGTTTTCGCCCGGTACGGAACCAGCCACTTATGTCGCTTCTAGCTTTCCAGCGAGCCATTGTTGATTTGACGCTTGCGCCGGGCCGCGTGCGGCGGCTGCTGCAAGGGGGCGAGAGCGAACTCGACCGGTACGACCTGACGGAGCGGGAGAGGCAGCGTGTGCTCTATGCGATCCGGCAGCCGGGGATGGCGCTGAATTGCACGATTGCGCGCGGCAACCGCTTTGAGGCGGTGGCCGAACTGTTTCCGATGACGTGCACGCTGCTGAAACCTGTGTTGCGCGGCTTGCTGGACGAACTTTGGGAAGACGCGCCGCCGACCAGCTACCAGTTCGCCGGAGAGGAGGAGGCGTTCATGGGGATGGGGCGGCGGAAGATCGAAACGGGTGAAGTGGCGATCGAGTATCTGGACGAGATTTTCGAGTACGAATCGCGATGCGCGGAACTGGCGCAGCGGATGCGCGGGCAAGACGGCACGGACGAGGGCAGCGAGGCGATTGTGGAGTTCCGGCATCAGCCTGATCTGTTGCTGGGGCCCCTGAGCGAGCAGCAGGTTCCGCCGCCGGGATTGCCGGCGGGAGTCTATCGCGCGCGGCTGACGTTACGCGGCAACGAGGTGGACGTGGAGATGATTACGGCTACAGCGGAGAGCGTGGAGGCGGGCAGGCCGAACTGAGGCTCATGGGTGGTGCGTTGAGACCTGACGGGGCCAATGGCGGGGGGCGGCAGCGGCTTGGACTGGGATTGGGGGGCTGGGCGGGAGAGACTGAGTGAAGTGGCTGGGAGGCAGGGATTCGAACCCCGATACGCGGCTCCAGAGGCCGCAGTCTTACCGTTAGACGACCTCCCAGCAGGAGGGACATCTCCCATTATAGGTCAGGCGCGGCGTTTGTCGCCACCGGCGCGGAGTTTGTCTCTACTGACGCGGCGCTGCCCGCCAGTGGCGCGCGCAGATAGCGGATAAGCGCCGCACGCTGCCGTAGGCCACCGTAGAGCGCGGTCCACGACTCGGAGAATTTCGCGCGGAGCCCGGCTTTTCGTTCATCGAGAAAGCGCCGCAACTGTTCGGCCTCGATGGCGGCGACGGCGTCGAAGCGCGCGAGCAGATCGGCGGTTGCGCGGCAGTCGTTCACGTCGCCCAGGACGGTCTGCACGCGCCGCACGTTGGCGATGTGGCGGTCCATGGCGGGACCGTAGAGGGGCCGGAAGGCTTCGAGGGTATAGCGGAACTCCTTGGCGTTGAGGCGGAAGGCGTGGAGTTTGGCATCGCTGGTTTGCGCGCGGGCGGCCTTGCCGCCATTGGCGAGAAAGCTTTCGGCGAGGGCGGGCAGGACGAGCGCCGCGTTCACAGGAGTGAGTTCGTCGAGCCGCCAGGGAGGATGCACGAGGCCTTTCATGGATTCAACTGCAGCCTTTCGCGCCAGCGCATGGAGGCGTCGCGCCGCCATGCCGCGCGGATGCCTTCGAGCAAGCGGCGCTCGCCCTCGGTCCGTTGCGC
>CAYUZM010000862.1:0-3241 GCA_964449665.1 uncultured Solibacteraceae bacterium | reverse complement strand
TCGGCGGCGTGGGCCTTCGGCGCGAGCTTGCCCGGCGTGGTTCCTTGCGTACGGCCGTTCCCCAGGCGCACGGCGATGAACCGCGGCATCGTTCCAGAAGCTTCCCATTGCGAAAGTTCGGCCAGAAATACGCGGACGCGGTCCGTATCCAAATAGCCGGGATCGTAGGCGCGGAACTGCATGTTCGTTACCGGCGCGAGCGCCGCGTCCCGCACGCGCGCAATCTGCACGCCGTCGCCTTCCGCCTTCGGTTTGTTGTCGGCCCAATGTCCGAAGTTGCGCATCGAAAGCGATGCGGCGAGCGCCTGATGCCAGATGCGGCCGGAGGGGGGCAACGCCGCGATCTCACCGCCTTCATAGTCGTAATGCTTCCGCCTTCCGGCCGCTGAGTTTGGCCCAAGCTTCTGGACGTAGTCGGGCGCGATGGCGGCGGTTGCCCAGTTCTGCCCGTCGGCGGCGCTCTCTCCATTCGCATAGAAGTTGTCGAGCAGCACGAACTCACGCGCCAGTTTGTGTTGATTCGGCGTCACCTCGCCGCCGAACTGCGCCAGGCTCGCGACGCCGTTGCCGGTGCCGAGATCGCCGAGCACCTGATCGTAGGTGCGGCCTTCCTTCACGACGTAGATCACGTGTTCGATGGGCGACTTCTCGTCCGATGTCCGAGGCACCGGGTGGCCGGGGATGTCGCCGTGCGCCTGTTCGAGCTTCGCTTCGCGGAACGCCGAATTCTCCAGCACAGTGCGCGTGTATTGAGCCAGCCCGGCCTCGTCGAAGGGGTCGACTACGGATGCCGAACCTGCTTGGGCGAGCGAAGGCGCGGGACCGCGTCCGTGCGTGCGCCCCTCGCCGCCGCGCGAGTTGAAAACAAACAACCGGCCATCGGGCAGCGCGCGCGCCGCCAATGGATACCAGCCCGCGGGAATGAAGCCCGTGACGCGCGTCCGGCTGGAATTCACTTCAGCCACGGCAACCGCGTTGGCGTCGGAACAAACCACAAACAACCTGTTTTGATCGGTGGAGAACGCCAGCGCGCTCGGTGTCATGCCGGCTGGATGGCGCGGATAGAGCGCAACGTTGATCGTCTCCAGGCGCTGCAATTCCTTCGAGTCGCTGATTCCCAGCACGGCCACCGAATTGGAGTTCGACAAGGTAATGAACAGCCGCGCCTTCCAGGGGAACGCCGAGCCGCCCGCCGTTTCGGCCGGGTCGCCCGCGGCTTCTTCGTCGGACGACTTCTTCTCGCGCCAAAGCATATCTGTCGGGTGCTGGCCCACACGCACGAAATTCAACTGCTGCCCGTTGTCTGTCTCGTGTTGATAGAGCGTCGCATCGGCCCACGACGTGACGAAGTACGACTTGCCGTCGGGATGAAACAAAATGCGGTAGGGGCGGCGGCCTGTTTTGAACTTCTCGATCACGCGCCCCGACGAGGGATTGATGACCAGCACCTGATCGTGAAAGAGATCCGCGGCGTAGAGCAGGCGGCCCGCCGGGTCGAGTTGCACGTCGCCAATGAAGTCGAGGTGCGTGCGTTCCTGCTCGGCCACCACGGGAAACGTCCGCTTCCGCTCCAGGCGTCCGTCGTCGCCCACCGAAAATTCGTACACCTCAGCCCTCGATCCGCCAGAGACATACAGAAGCCGTCCATTCGGAGTGAGCGCCATACCGAGCCACGCGTCGGGCAGCCGGGCCTCGGAGACCTTGCGTTCCGTCTTGGCATCGAGAACCGTTACCGTCGGAGGATTGTAGCCGCCCTGTAGGACGATGAGGTAGCGGCCATCCGGCGTGAGGAGGCTCGACATCGGAAGGGTGTCGAGTTCAATCTGCCGCCCCGCGGGCCTCAAAAGCCAGCCCGAATTGAGCAGATAACCGCGCCCCCCGGCGAGCGGCCCCACCTGAATGACGCGTGCGGGCTGCGAGAGTAGCAAGGCCGCGGCGCCCAGCAACGGAACCAGGAAGAGTGCTCGCTTCATTCGGAAAACCTCTGCGCAATCGGGAAGCGGCGGCCAATGCCGAACGCCTTGGTGGTGACCTTCAGGCCCGGCGCCGCCTGCTGCCGCTTGTACTCGTTGCGGTCCACTTTGTTGATGATGTCGCGCACCAGGTCGAGCGAGTAGCCGTGCCGTTCCGCGATATCTTTCGGTGCCCGGTACTCTTCGACATAGTCGCGCAGAATCGTGTCGAGCACGTCATAGGGTGGCAGCGAGTCGGTGTCCTTTTGATCGGGCCGCAACTCAGCGGAGGGCGGCTTAACAAAAACGTTCTCCGGGATTGCGCCGTTGTGACGTTTGTTGGCGATCCGCGACAGTTCGTAAACGAGCGTTTTGGGTACGTCGCTGATTACCGCAAGCCCGCCGCACATGTCGCCGTAGAGTGTGCAATAACCCACCGCGAGTTCGCTCTTGTTGCCCGTTGTCAGCACGAGAGCGCCCCATTTGTTCGACGCCGCCATCAGCGTCACGCCGCGCAGGCGGGCCTGCAGGTTCTCTTCGGTTACGTCGCGTGGTACATCGCCAAACACCGGATCGAGCGCGCGCAGAAACGCGTCGTACTGCTCTTTGATCGGGATCAGCTCAAAGCGGATGCCGAGCTTCTCGGCCATCGCGCGTGCGTCAGTCACCGAGTGGTCACTTGAAAATGGGCCGGGCATGCCGAATCCGGCGACGTTCTCGCGCCCGACGGCGTCCACCGCCAGGCACGCCACGATCGACGAATCGATGCCGCCCGACAGGCCAAGCAATACGCGCTTGAAGCCGCACTTGTGCAGGTAGTCGCGCGTGCCCAGCACAAGCGCTTCGTACACGGCCTCCGCTTCCACGGGGAGGTTTGCGTGCTGGTCTCCGGCACCCGTGTCGAGATCGACGAACACGAGATCCTCGTCAAAGCTCTTCGCGGCGGCAATCTCCTTGCCCTCGGCGTCCATGACGAAACTGGAGCCATCGAAAACAAGCTGGTCGTTGCCGCCCACCATATTCACGTAGACGAACGGCGTCCTGTGCCGCCGCGCGGCGGTGGAGAAGATCTCGCGCCGCTGCGCCCGCTTGCCCATGTGATAGGGCGAGGCGTTGATAGAGATCAGCACTTGCGCGCCGGCGCGGGTGAGGTCCTCCACCGGATCGGACTCATAGAGTCGCCGCTCCCAGAATTGCTTGTCGTTCCAGGCGTCCTCGCACACAATCAGACCGGTGGGCGTGCCGTGCAACGTCGTAAACGCTTGAGGCGGGCCTTCGTCGAACTACCC
>CAYUZM010000861.1:0-3243 GCA_964449665.1 uncultured Solibacteraceae bacterium | reverse complement strand
GCTGGGGTAAGCGGGTTATAAGTTGGCTCTACGAATGCGGCGAAAAGGAACCCTATGATCGTTTCGTGTTCGCTGCTTTGGCAAAGGCGTGAATCAATTCCTAGAGGATGGAAAATTTCATGGTGACGGACGTGCACGGCATTCTTCCGGCGCTGGTGACCCCGTTCGACGAAGCGGGCGAAGTGCGCACCGGGGCGTTGGAAGCGCTGCTGGAGCGGCTCTACACCCATCGCGCCGATGGCGTGTACGTCTGCGGGCAGACGGGCGAAGGTTTGCTGATGTCTCCGGCGGCGCGCGAGAAGGTGGCCGAGATCGCCGTACTCAATTCGCCAGCGCCGGCGCAAGTGGTGGTCCATGTGGGCGCGGCGTGCGTCGCCGACGCGATGCGGCTTGCGCGTCACGCCGAGCATGTGGGAGCGGGGGCGGTCAGTAGTTTGCCGCCGGTTGGGAGCTTCAGTTTCGACGAGATTCACGCCTACTATCGCGAACTTGCTTCGGCGGCCGGCCTGCCGGTGCTGGTCTACTATTTTCCGGAGGTCGCGCCGGCGATTCGCACGCTCGATCAGATTCTGAGCCTGTGCGAGATCCCGGGCGTCGTGGGATTGAAGTTCACCGATTTCGATCTATACCGGCTGGGCGAGATTCGGCGCGCCGGTCACGTTGTGATGAACGGGCGCGACGAGGTGCTGGCGGCCGGGCTTTACATGGGCGCCAATGGCGGCATCGGCACGTTCTACAATCTGATCCCGCGCACGTTCGCCGAGATTCAGAGTGCGGCGCAAGCGGGCGACTGGAAGCAGGCGCGGCGGTTGCAGGATGGGGTGAACCGGCTGATCCGGCTCTCGCTCGCCTATCCAGTGTTTCCGGCCGTGAAGTGGATGTTGGAGTGGTCGGGCATCGAGGCCGGACATTGTTTGAAGCCGCGGCTGGCGCTCACGGCGGAGCAGAAGGAACAGTTGGAGCACGACTTGCGCGAGGACGGCTTCACCCCCGAAGGATTCGCGCAGGGCATTCTCGCGTGACCGTGCGCCCCGGGGCGTGGGTGGCGGTCGGACTGTTGTGGGTCGTGGTGTTGTTGAACTACCTCGACCGGCAGGTGATCTTCTCGCTGTTCCCGTTGTTGCGCGCGGACCTGCGGCTGAGCGATGCGGAGTTGGGGTTGGTTAGTTCGTCGTTTCTATGGGTGTATGCCCTGGCAAGCCCGCTGGCGGGGTATTTGAGCGACCGCTTGGGGCACCGGCGGCTGGTGTTATTCAGCCTCGTGGTGTGGTCGTTGGTGACGGCGCTCACGGGACTGGCGCGGAGCTTCGGCGAGTTAGTGCTGGCGCGGGCGGCGATGGGACTAAGCGAGGCTTGCTACATTCCGGCGGCGCTGGCCTTGATCGCCTCGCGGCACTCGGAGGCGACTCGGGCGCGTGCCGTGGGCATTCATCAAAGCGGCATCTACTTCGGTATTGTGCTGGGCGGAATGGGCGGCGGTTGGATGGGGGAACACTATGGCTGGCGGCCGGTGTTTTACATCCTTGGCGCGGCGGGGGTGGTGTATGGCCTCTTGCTCAGGCGGCTGTTGGAGCAGGACGAGGAGGTGGAAGGGGGCGCGCGGGAGTCGTGTTGGGGCGCCGCGACGGAACTGCTGCGGACACCAGGGTTCAAGATTGTGCTCCTGGTATTCGCCGTGACCTCGCTCGCCAACTGGCTGGTGTACACGTGGCTCCCGTTGTTCTTGTATGAGCGGTTCTCGTTGAGCCTGACGAGCGCGGGCTTCGCCTCCACATTCTACGTGCAGGTGATGGCGGTAGTGGGTATTCTGGCGGGCGGCTGGATCTCAGACCGTTGGACCCGGCGCCAGCCGAGAGCGCGTATCTGGGTTCAGGCAGCGGGACTCACCATCGCCGGGCCGTTCCTCATTTTGTCGGGCATGGCGTCGACTCCGGTGTTGCTCTACCTGGCGCTGGTTGCGTTTGGGTTTGGGCGCGGAGTCTACGACAGCAACATCATGCCGGTACTTTGCCGGCTCGTGGGCGACGACCGGCGGGCGACCGGGTATGGCCTTTTGAACTTCGCGGGCGTGATGGTCGGGGGACTGGCCGCCTACGGGGCGGGGCTGGTGAAATCAACTGTTGGGTTGGCGGGGGCGATGCAGATGGCGGGCGCGCTGGTGCTGATTTGCGCCGGAGTGCTGCTGGCGACGCCGCAGCCTGCGGCGGCTGAATCCCGTAACGCCTAGCATCGGTGTACGCTGAGTGTCGTGACTGGACTGCCGGACGCGGAAGAGCTTCCCGTCGAGGTTGTATCGAAAATTGAACGTGGAGACCGGTCCGCGGAAGATGCTTTTGCGCGGCATTTTTCCCGAAGAGTATACGCGCTTGCCTGGGCGCGTCTGCGTAACGAAGAGCTGGCGCGCGAGTTGGCGCAGGACATTCTGATCTCGGTGATCGTGGCGTTGCGCGCCGGACGTTTACGCGAAGCCGGGAAGCTCACCGGTTTCGTGTTGGCCACGGCCCGGAACCAGATTGCGAATCATTTCCGCGAAGAGAGCCGCAAGCCGGTGATGGAAGAGGCCACGGAGGCCTTGCCCGCGCCCAAGGTGGAGGATCGGATGGAGGCGGCCCAACGGCGCTTGCAGTTACGCAAAGCGTTGGAACGCTTAGACCCACAGGACCGGGAGATTCTGCGGCTGAATTTGGTTGAACAGATACGGCCGGAAGAGATCGGATCCCGAACGGGTCTGTCGGCCGAGAGCGTGCGGCAACGGAAATCGCGCGCGTTGCGAAAGCTGAGCGAGTGGATGGAACGATTTCAGTCACAAAAACCGGGGCGCGTCTACTAGGCAGGTGAGGGATCTTGATGGACCATGCGATGAGCTGCGATCAAATCGAGCGCGACGGGATCGCGGAGCAGTACGCCGCGGGCACGCTGACGGAGGACGTAGCGGAAGCGTTTGAGGAGCACTACTTCCGCTGCGCCGCGTGCCTGGGACGGTTGGAAATGGTACAGAATGCGGCTGTGCTGTTGCGGCAGCCGTCTCAGACGCGCCGGGTGTCCTACACGATGCTGGCGCTGGCAGCAGGCCTCGTGATTGCGGTGGCGGGCGGGCTCGTGTGGAAGCTCTCGCCTGGAGCGGGCGCGCACCATCCGGTTACCGTGGCACGCGTTGAGCCGCCGCGCAATCCATGGGCGGAGTTGGGGCGGTTCGATGCGCCGGTGTACCGTGAGGCGAGGCTGCGTGGCGAGGGAACAGGG
>CAYUZM010000860.1:0-3245 GCA_964449665.1 uncultured Solibacteraceae bacterium | reverse complement strand
CCGGCCCCACCCCCCCCCTCCTGCTCGAAGCGCGCAAGCAGCGCCCCGGCACCGGCGTTCTCGTTCTGCAGAAACTCTCCCCCTGCGAAGGCCTCGACCTCGGCCCCGTGTTCTCCCGCTACCCCCGCGCCGTCGTCGTCGAAGACCATTTCGCCCACTCCGGACTCTTCGCCGTCCTCTGCTGCCAGGCCATGCAACAGGGCTGGCCCGTAAAACTCGAAAGCGCGGCGCCCAGCGAATACTCCCTGACCGTCTCCACTAACGAGAACGGATACTTCGGCCGCTTCGGGATGAGCGTCGAAGCGCTCCGCGAAAGGACCTCGCCGAATGTGATTACCTAGGGCGATGACCTCCCGCCGGACGTTCCTCGCGCAATCGGCACTCGCCCTCGCCGCACCATCCATATCGCAAGCCGCCCCCGTCCAATCGGCACCCACGCCCTCACCGGCGGCCAACTGGTACAGCCGCCCCATGCGCTGGGCCCAACTCACCCTCGTCGAAGACGACCCGGGTAACTACGACCCCGCATTCTGGCTCGACTACTTCAAACGAACCCACTCCGACGCCGCCTGCCTCTCCGCCGGTGGTTGCGTCGCCTACTACCCCACCAAAGTCCCCCTCCACTACCGCAGCAAATTTCTAGGCAACCGCGACAGCTTCGGCGAACTCGTCGCCGGATGCCGAAAACTCGGAATGAACGTCGTCGGCCGCACTGACCCTCACGCCGCCCATCAAGACGTCTACGACGCCCACCCCGATTGGATCGCCGTCGAAGCCAACGGCAAACCACGCCGCCATTGGGCCGACCCCACCCTCTGGGTCACCTGCGGCCTCGGCCCGTACAACTTCCAGTTCATGACCGAAGTGACCCGCGAGATCATGTCGCTCTACCGCCTCGACGGTATCTTCAGCAACCGCTGGGATGGTTCCGGCATGTGCTACTGCACGCACTGCCAGGCAAACTTCAAAAAGTTCTCCGGCCTCGAACTCCCCCGCACCGAAGACCCGCTCAACGAATCACGCCGCCAGTACATCGTCTGGCGTCAGGCCCGCCTGTTCGAACTCTGGCATCTATGGGACGCCGAAATCAAAAAGATCAACCCCAACGCCAGCTTCATCGCCAACGCCGGTGGAGGCGCGCTCAGCGACCTCGACATGAAAACCATCGGCGAACTCGCCCCCACCCTCTTCGCCGACCGCCAGGCCCGCCGAGGCCTCATGCCCCCCTGGACCAACGGTAAAAACGGCAAAGAGTACGCCGCCACTCTCGGCAACAAAGCCATCGCCGGCATCTTTAGCATGGGCGTCGAAGAGCCCTACCGCTGGAAAGACTCCGTCCAGGGCGCCGACGAAATCCGCCTCTGGGTCGCCGACGGCGTCGCCCACAACCTCCGCCCCTGGTTCACCAAGTTCAACGGCAAGGTCATCGATCACCGCTGGGTTAAGGTCATCGAAGAGATCTACGGCTGGCACCACAAAAACGAGTGTTACCTCCGAAATGAACGCTCCCTCGCCCGCGTCGCCATCGTATATTCGCAGCAAACCGCCACCTTCTACGGCGGCGAACGCGCCCGCGCTACCGTCGAAGATCACGCCCTCGGCTTCTACCAGGCCCTCATCGAAGCCCGCGTCCCCTTCGACATGGTCCACGACCTCCTCCTCGACCCCGGCCACCTCGCCCCTTACCGCACGCTCATCCTCCCCAACATCGCCGCCCTCTCCGATGCCCAGTGCCGCCAGCTCTCCACCTTCGTCGAACGCGGAGGCAACCTCATCGCAACCCACGAAACGTCTCTCTACGACGAATGGGGCAAGCGCCGCTCGAATTTCGGACTATCCCTTCTCTTTGGAGCCGCCTACGACGGCCGCGTCGACCGCCGCCTCCAAAACTCCTATCTCAACGTCGATAAAGACCCGCGCACTGGCCGCTTCCACCCCCTCGTCCGCGGCCTCGAAAACGCCACCCGCATTATCAACGGCTCCGCATGGGTCCACGCCAAACCCACCGGCCCGCTCAACGCCAACCCCCTCACCCTCGTGCCCTCCTATCCCGACCTCCCCATGGAACAGGTTTTCCCCCGCATCCCGCGCACAGAAACGCCCGGCGTCTACGCCCGCCAGCACGGCCGCGGCCGCGTCGTCTATTTTCCCTTCGATCTCGACCGCACCTTTTGGGAAGTCCTCTCCCCCGACCACGCCCAACTCCTCCAAAATGCCGTCGCCTGGGCCCACAACGAAGCGCAACCCCTCACCGTCGAAGGCCGGGGCATCCTCGACGTCTCCCTCTGGCGGCAGAAAGACTCCCTCACCGCTCACCTCGTCAACCTCACCAACCCGATGATGATGAATGGCCCCATCCGCGAAATCATTCCCTCGCCCAAACAAAAGGTGCGCCTCCGCATCCCCGAAGGCAAGCGCGCCAGCAAGGTGCAATACCTGGTCGGTTCCACCACGCCCACCTACAATCTCACCGGCAACACCTTGACCATCGACCTCCCACCCATCGAAGTTCACGAAGTCATCGCGGTGGACCTCGTATGAAACGCCTCGTCCTCGCCGCGCTCCTCGCAGCAGCCGCTGCTACTGCCCAACCCGCCGCCACGCGGCCCAAGCCTGCGCCCGCCACCCATGCGTCCGCTGCCCGGAGCCCCGTCACCCCCATTTCCGCTGCCCCCCAACCCGGCTGGTGGATGACCGAACCCATACGCTGGGTCCAAACCAACCTCCGCCAAATCGATGCCCCCCTCGACGCCGCCCGGCTCGCCCAGCAACTCGCCGAAATGCGCGCCAACGTCGTCCTCATGGGAATGGGCGGCATCGTCGCTTACTACCCAACCACCACTGAATTCCACTACCCCAGCCCGCACCTGCCCTCAGGCCGCGACATGTTCGGCGACGTCGTCCGCGAAGCCCACGCCCGCAAAATTCGCATTGTCGGCCGCTACGACCTCAGCAAAACGCCCAAAGCCGTCTACGACGCCCACCCCGAGTGGTTCTTCCGCCAGAGCAACGGCGAACCCGTCGTCTATAACGGCCTCTACTCCACCTGCATCAATGGCGGCTACTATCGATCACAGGCCATGAAGATCCTGGCCGAAGGTCTCGAAAAATACGAAGTCGACGGCCTCTTCTTCAACATGTTCGGCAACCAGTCCCGCGACTACAGCGGCAGATACGTCGGCCTATGCCACTGCGACTCCTGCCAGCGGCTCTACAAACAACAAACCGGCAACGCCATCCCCGAA
>CAYUZM010000859.1:0-3248 GCA_964449665.1 uncultured Solibacteraceae bacterium | reverse complement strand
AGGTGAAGATGCGAGAGCGCGGGCCGTGATTCTCGAAGCCGAGGGGAAGGTGTTCTCGAGCGGGCACGATTTGAGCGAGATGGTGGGGCGCGGCGTGGCCGACTATCGGGAGCTGTTCGACGTGTGCACGGAACTGATGGCGCTGGTGCAGGGAATTCCGCAGCCGGTGATTGCGCAGGTGCAGGGGCTGGCGACGGCGGCCGGATGCCAGCTTGTGGCCACCTGCGATCTTGCCATTGCGAGCGAGGCCGCGGGATTCGCGACGCCGGGCGTGAAGATCGGACTATTCTGCACCACGCCGATGGTGGCGCTGACGCGCGCCGTGGGCCGCAAGCGCGCCATGGAGATGCTGCTCAGCGGGCGCATGATCGACGCCGCAACGGCGGCCGAATGGGGGCTGGTGAATCGCGTGGTGCCGGCGGGCGAGTTGGCCGCGGCCACGCGCGAGTTGGCCGCGCAGATCGCCGGCTCCAGTTCGTTCACCGTCGCGCTGGGCAAGCAGGCGTTCTATACGCAGATCGACCTCGATCAGCCCAAGGCGTATTCGTTCGCCAAGGAAGTGATGTCGATGAACGCGCTGGCGGCCGATGCGCAGGAAGGGATTGGAGCGTTCCTGGAAAAGCGGTCACCGTGCTGGACGGGGCGTTGACGCCGCGCCGGACGAGGGCACCGCGACAGACGATGGCACCGCGCCCGGCGAGGACACTGCACTGGGCGCGGGCGCCGCACCGGGCGATGGCGCCGCGTCGTGCGCTTGCACTGCACCGGGCGCTGAGACCGCGCCAGACGAAGGTACCGCGCCCGGTAATGACATCGCACCGGACGCTGGCGCCACCCCGGACCCTGCCCCCGCGCCGGACGCCAGCCGGTAAACCACCGTCCCTTCCGTGCTGAAAAACGGCTTGTAGTGCGCGGCAAGCCACGCCGCCAGCTCGGGATACTCGGTGATGGCGAGTTTCGGATTATACCGTCCTAAACCATCGATGACATACGCCGGGCGGCGCGCCGCGAGCAGGGCGCGGTTGGCGCGGGCGTGCTCGGGCGTCGTGGCGTGCGTGCTGGTGAGGTGCCGGTCGGCGAGCACTCCGGTAAGCGGCTGCGAATCGAGGAACGGCGCGCCCACCGGCTGGCCGAGGTAAACAAGAATGTCGGGCCGGTAGCCCCACACGAAGACGGTTTCCTCGTTGAGCGAAAGGGGCGCGAAAGCGTCGCGCACTTTGCGGCTGTCGCGATTCATGGCCGTGTCGCTCCATTGCGCGTCGCCCGCGCCGTAGAGCGTGAGAATGCGCGGGCCGAAGCGCGCGGCGGGGATGAGCAGCAGCGCGAGCGCGCCCATTCGCGCCAGGCGCGGCAGCAGGTTCAGACCGCGCGCGGCAAGCAGAATCGTGACCGGCAGCAGCGCGAAGTAGTAGCGGGGAAAGAAGCGGAGTCCCATCACGACGCTGGCGCAGGAGAGCACGATCCACAGCGTCCAGCGCCAGTCGCGCTCGCGCCAGAAGGCCCAGGCGGCGGGCAGCACCAGCGCGGCATGGAATCCCAGCCACCCGGCCGTGCGCTGCGCGCCTTCGGCGAACGGCGCAGCCACGAAGGTGTCCTTCGCATAGAGCGATCCAAACTCCCAAACCTGTTGCCAGTAGTTGCCAATCCACAAAGGCAGCGTGGCGAGAGCGAGCGCGGCAAAGGGGACGGGCCAGGCGAATCCGCCGGCGAAGGCCATGCAAACGGGAATCAGCAGCGCGCCTTTGGCGTTGGTGAGTATCGCGAGACCGCACACCACGCCGGAGGCGAGCGCTCTGCGCCGCCACGCCAGCCACACCGCGGCGACGTGCGGAACGAACATCAGCAAATCGGGCGCAAGCGCCATCACCGCGCTGGGCGTATCGAAGGTGAGGAAGAAGGCCGTCAGCCACGCGGCGGCGCGCGATTCGGATTCGCCCCAGTGCTCGCGCGCGAAGTCCGCCATCAGCCACGCGCACCACACGACGAACAGCGTGCCGAGAATGCGCAACTCCACGCCCTGCGTGATGCCGGTGGCGCGATAGAGCAGCGCGGGCAGCGGCGGTTTGTCGTAGAAGAAGTCGCGATACGGCCACAGGCCGTGCTTCATCTGAAGAGCGGCGGCGGCGGGGTAGGCTTCTTCCACCCACAAAATGCCCGCGTGCGCGAGCCGCGCGAGGCCCACCAGAAACGCGAGCAGAGACCACTCACGCAGGGGCATCGATCAGGCTCTCCGCGCGGCGTGGGCGCGGCGCCGCTTGTGGCAACGGTTCATAAGCGCAGTCTATTGCAGTTTCGTCCATTTTGTGATGAACTGGCGCGTGCTCGCCCACGCAGGGCAGAGTCTGGGCGAAAAGGAGACCCTCGTCATGGCATCCAACCGCGGCGTTGCTTACATGGGACCTGGTAAGGTCGAAGTCTTATCCATCGATTATCCGAAGCTGGCATTGGGCGACCGGAAATGCGAACACGGCGTGATCTTGAAGATCGTCGCGACCAACATTTGCGGCAGCGATCAGCACATGGTGCGCGGGCGCACCACGGCGCCCACCGGCCTCGTGCTGGGACATGAGATCACCGGTGAAGTGATCGAAGCGGGGCGCGACGTCGAGTTCATCAAGGTGGGCGATGTCTGCTCGGTGCCGTTCAACATTGCCTGCGGACGTTGCCGCAATTGCAAGGAAGGCAAAACGGGCATCTGCCTGAACGTGAATCCGGCGCGGCCCGGCGCGGCCTATGGCTACGTCGATATGGGCGGCTGGGTAGGCGGACAGGCCGACTACGTCATGGTGCCCTACGCCGACTGGAACCTGCTGAAGTTTCCGGACCGCGACAAGGCGCCGGCGAAGATACACGACCTGACGCTGCTCAGCGACATGGGGCTGATCGACGAGCCGATCCAGTTCACCAACACCGATTTCGGCGTCCAGGTCGGCCTGATCTACGCCTATATCCTGTTCATGATCTTCCCGCTCTACAGCACGATGGAAAGCCTCGATCCGAACCAGGTCGACGCCGCGCGCGACCTGGGTGCGCCGTTCTGGCGCATCCACTGGGATATCGTGATCCCGCATTCCAAGCCCGGCATCGCGTCGGGCTGCATCGTGACGTTCATGCTTGCCGCCGGCTCCTACATCGTGCCCGAACTCCTCGGCGGCACCCGGGCGATCTGGTTCCCCAAGCTGATCTACCTGCAGTTCGAGGCGATCAACTGGACCCTAGGCTCGGCCTATGGCCTCAGGCTGGGGGTG
>CAYUZM010000858.1:0-3256 GCA_964449665.1 uncultured Solibacteraceae bacterium | reverse complement strand
GGCGGATGGCCTTAGCCCAGGAAAGAATACCCAGTGCGAATTCAAACTAAAGGTTTGGAGTTTCGCCGCCGATCAAGCCAATGGAGATATGCGGCTACCTACCATTTTCACGGGCACCCTCACGGGCGGAACAGCGGTCGCGGCGGCGGGCAACGCCGGCCGGGCGGCGCTGATCTGGATGGCGATTGCAGGCCTTGGCGGTGCGCTTTGGGGGCAACTGCCGAGCAATCCCCCGGTTCCCGGACCCGCCGGGCAGCAAGTGGTCGTACGGACCCGCGATCCGAGGGTCGTATTCCAAGTCGACGGCGCGGACTATCGCGGCGCGGCCAGTTTCCTATGGCCCGTCGGCAGCAAGCACATTCTGAGCGCGCCGGTCCGCCTGATCGACGAACAGTCCACGCCTTCGCGCTGCCAGTATTGGGTTCCCGACAGCGCCACGCGTTTCTGCGACTTCAGTTGGAAAGAGAACACCGGCTTCCTCCAGGCCACCTCCGACCGCTACCAGACCATAACCGTCAGCGCCGATACAACCTGGTTTGAGTTGCAGTTCCAGACCGAACATAAGGTATCGCTGAACTTCTCCAACACCAGCGCCAACGATCCGTCGGTGCCCGAATCGGGCATTGCCTGCGGCGCGCCGGGCACGCCCGTACCCGCCGTTTTCCGGGTGGGCGTGGTCACGGTGGGCGGCAACTGCTTTTTGAGCAACGGGACGACATGGATGACCGAAGGTATCGCGCAGATCAACGCGTATCCGTTTCCCGGCTTCGTATTCCTGGGCTGGTCGGTCAACACGACCCCGCCGAATGGATTCCTGCGCCAGGTGGTGGTGAACCAGCCGATCTACCTCGTGGCCCGTTTTTCGCCCGCCAAGCGCCTGGTGATGCGCACCTCGCCCGAACTGCTGAAAGTTCGCGTGGACCGCGTCGAGGTGCCCACCGCGGGCGGCGACGGACCGTGCTCGTTCTTCGGCCAGCAGGTGCCCTATGTGAATCCGACGATCGCGCCCCTGTGCCACGGCGAATTCGACTTGGGCCCCAATAGCAATCACATCATTGGCGCGCCCAGTCCCCAGGTGGACGCCGTAGGGCGTCTGTGGGTCTTCGACAAGTTCTCCAACGGCCAAGGCAACGATTCGCTCTACGAAGTGGGCGCCATCACCACGAACAATCAGTATGAAAAGCTGACGGCGATGTTCCTGCCGGGCGTTTCGACGTCGATCACAACGAAGCCCGCCGGGCTCAAGGTGGTGATCGACGGGCGCGACAACTGGCCCGCCAACTACTTCGTGTTCCCCGCCGGACGCAAGATCCAGGTTTCGGCCCCGGCCGAGCAGACCGACGCCCGCGGGCGCCGCTACATTTTCAAGGGCTGGTCCAACGGCGGCGAGGCGACGCAGGAGTTGACCGTCCCCGACCAGGCCAATGGACTTGCGTTCAGCATCGTCGCCGAGTATGAACTGCTCAGCCAGTTGACGATCAAATCGAATCCTGCCGGCGCTCCGGTGATGATCGACGGGAACGCCTGCGCCACGCCCTGCACCATCGACCGGCGCGAAGGCACGGCCGTCACCATCGCGGCCCCGGCAACACATGCCTTGAGCGACGTCCACCGCTTTGAATTCGTCAGTTGGAGCGACGGCGCCCAGATGGAGCACCTGTTTACGCTCACCGGCGCCGAGACACAGAACCTGACCGCGAATTTCCTCACCTCCTACCGTCTTAAGGTCACCACTGATCCGGAAGGCGCGGCGCAGATTCTCACCGAGCCGCCGAGCACGGACGGCTATTTCCCGGCCGACACGTTCCTGACCGTTACCGCGAAGGCGAATCCCGGTTATAAGTTCCGCCGCTGGAGCGGCGATCTCGCCGGCACCTTCACCTCGGCCACCGCTCTGCTCTCGCGCCCGCGAAATGCCGTGGCGTCGTTCGACAAGGTTCCCTTCATCTCCGAGACGGGCGTACGGAACGCGGCCGCCGAGATTCCGTCGAATACGGTCGCGCCTGGCTCGCTGATCGCCATCGTAGGCGAGAATCTCGCCGCCGATTACGTCGCCGGGCCCTCGAACCCGCTGTCGCAATCGGTCGGCGACGTCAGCGTGATCGCCGGAGACCGCATTCTGCCGCTCGTCTTCGTCTCCCCGACGCAGATCAACGCCCAACTGCCGCTCGATCTGCAACCCGGCGAGTACAAGCTCACGGTGAAGCGCGTGGGCGCTTCCGAGGTGGAAGGCAAGTTTACCGTCACGCCGTTCGCACCGGGCCTGTTCCACAAAATGGTCGAGTCGAAGGCCTGGACTATGTCATCGCACGCCGATGGCACCAGCGTCGATCTTGACCGCCCGGCCAAGCCGGGTGAAACCGTAACTCTCTTCGGCACCGGCTTTGGCCGTTACCAGCCGAACATGCTCGACGGCTTCGCATTCCCCCCTGTGCCTGATTTCAAGGTCGCCGGACCGGTGGAAGTCTGGAGCGGCGAACGCGCCCTCACGGTCACGTGGGCAGGCGGCGTCGTGGGCCAGGTTGGCACCGTCGGCGTGCGCTTCGTCATTCCCGAAGATGCCGCCTCCGGTGAGATGCCCATCACCATCAAGATGGACGGCATCCAACGCAACACCGTGCTCGTGCCTGTGATCGCTCCGCCCGTGGAATAGACGCGGGCGGGCACGCCCCGCCTATGGGCTGGTGAACTGTGCGGCCGCGGTGCCGTGCCGGACGCGCCCAGCCACGGTGCCATGCCGCCCACATGCTAGTCCGGGCGCTACGACGCCCTCGCCCTACAGCGGGAGAATCTCCTCGCGGTCCGGGTTATACGCCAGACGCCGCTTCTGCACATACGAAATGTTGCCCAGATGCGACGCCGCGGCCGATCGGTGGCCGATGTAAACATCGCCGTTCGGACGCGCCCGCGACACGACGCAGTCCAGGAAGTTCTGCACGTGGTCGAGCGTCAACTGGTCCGCCTTGTTCTCCTCGGCGGGAACGGTGTAGACTTCGGGCTGCGCATTGCGGTCGGTGGTGTAGAACTCGTATTTCGAACGGTCGATCCACAACCGCCCCTGCGTACCGCAAATTTCCACCGCCGCGCCGCGAATTCCCGGCGCGAGCGTTGCCTCAAAGGTGCAGGTAAAGTCGCCGCCGTACTCCAGCAGCACGTTGATCGTGTCCGGCGCCGTGCGGCCGTCCTTATAGTGATACACGCCGCCCGCCGCCACGCCCGAGGTCGGGTTGTCGCGATTCAGCAGCATGTGGACCAC
>CAYUZM010000857.1:0-3257 GCA_964449665.1 uncultured Solibacteraceae bacterium | reverse complement strand
ACCACCACCGCGCGCCCCGTCGCCGCGTCCAGCGTCACGCCGATGTCGCAGAAGTTCGTGCTTTGCACCGCCATCAGGTCCGGCGCCTTGCCCGCGTCGTAGATGCGCACAAACGGCTCGCCCGCGTAGCGCTTCTCGTACAACTCCACCAACTCGCCCGCCGATTTCACACCCTTCGCCCGGAAATAGATCGTCTCCAGAATCCCTTTGTGCAGCGGCAGCAGTTGCGCCGTGAAGCTGAACTGGCCCTCTTCGATCCCGGAATTCTGCAGCACTTCGGGCACATGCCGGTGCATCAATATCGAATATGCGCTGAAGTTCTCATTGGCCTCGCAGAAGCTCGTCTTCAACGACGGCTTCCGGCCCGCGCCCGACACGCCGCTCTTGGCGTCGCACACGATGCCCGCGTCCAGGTCCACCACGCCCGCCTGCACCAGCGGCGCAATCGCCAGATTCGCCGCCGTTGGATAGCACCCCGGATTCGCCACCAGCCGCGCCGGCTGGATCTTCTCCCGGTAAAACTCCGGCAGCCCGTACGCCGCCTCATGCAGCAAGCCCTCGTTCGTGTGCTCGTCCTTATACCAACGTTTATGCACATCGGCCGTTCGCAGCCGGAACGCCGCGCTCAGGTCCACCACCTTCGAACCCGCATGCAGCAGCTCCGGAGCCAGCTCCATCGCCACCTCGTGCGGCGTCGCCAGAAACACCGCCGCCAGCCCAAGCTGATGCGCCGATTCCGCCGTGCAAGGCGCGCGCCGCGGGCCACGATAACCGCGCGGCAACGCCCGCTCTTCGGAATCTGAGCGATGCTCCAGAAGCACCGGCTCCACCATCCCGTGATGATTCAAAATGCGCACCAGTTCCTGGCCGCTGTAACCGCGAAATCCGACAATACCGACAGGGGTCTTAGTCTGCAATTTTATGCACCACTATGAATAAATATACCATGTTGGTTCCACCCCGCCCCCCTTGTTTTATAATCACGAAGGATCACTCCCTGAGAACCGGATCGCCTCCTCACGCGTCACACACGATTCGGTCGCACACTGTATGAAGACAAACATCACCCTTGCCCTGGCACTCCTCTGCGCCGCCTCGGCCTCCGCGCAAACCTTCGAAATCAGCGCCTCGGGCGGCTACAACTACATTTGGAAGAACGCCCTGGGCTCCCTCAACGCTGAAGACCCGAAGCGCGACGACTCGCGGCTCAAACCCGGCACCACCTTCGGTGCGCGCCTCACCTACAACACCAAGGGCTACTACGGTCACGAACTCACCATTCTGCAAACCAATGCCAAATTCCGCAGCAACGTCGAGCAGGCCGACGGAAGTTTCGTCGACGAAAACGGCAAAGCGCGCGTCACGCTGGCCTCCTACAACTTCCTGGTCTACATGATGCCCAACCTCGAAAAATGGCGGCCCTACATCACGGGCGGCATCCACGGCGTCCAATTCGGCGCGCCCCGCATTCCCAACTGGCCCGGCGGCGGCGCCCGCAGCTACGGCGGCAACTTCGGCGGCGGCATCAAGCTCTTTCCCCACAAGAACTTCTTCTTCCGCGCCGATATCCGCGACTACATCACCGGCAAACCGTACGATCTCACCTACCCCGAACCGCAACCCGGGCAGGGCATTCAGTCCGGCGGCATCATGCACATGATCGAAGGCACCATCGGCCTCGGCATCACGTTCTAGCGCCGCCCGCTCCTCACGCCTCTTTCCAGTTCAACTCCGCATCCGAACGCCGCACATAGTTGGCGTCCGCCTCGGCCGGACCCGGGCGCTCGCCTGCCACGAATCGCGCCGCCGCCAACTCCGCTACCGCTGCCGCCACCGCGTCTGGCGCCTTGGTTACCTCGCGTCCCCGCCATGCCCCGGCAAACCGCTCCGCATACGGGCACAGAATCTCCACTCCCGCCTCCGGCAACGCTTCTAGCCACGCGCCCAACGGCGTCACCATCTCGCCACGCACGGGCCGCAGCGCCGCGTCAAAGAGCCCCGCGTAGACTTCCCCGCGCCGCGCATCCAACACCGGCGCGCGCATCGCCGCCGTCCCCAATGACGCCATCGCCTGCAGATTCGAAACCGCGAACACCGGCCGCGCGTAGGCCTCCGCGAACCCCTTCGCCGCCGCCAGCGCCACCCGCACGCCCGTGAACGATCCCGGCCCCGATGCCGCCGCGAAGGCGTCCACGTCCCGCAGCGCCACGCCACATTCGGCCAGCAGCGCTTCCACTTCGCCGAACACCACGTGCGCATAGCCATCGGCCGAATGCACCACGCGCTCCCGCACGGCTCCCTCCTTCCACAGCGCGACGCCGCCGTATTCCGTGCTTGAATCGATCGCCAGTACGATCATTCGGCCAGCTTCATCACACGGTCCAGCGCATACACCTTGCCGTTCAGGTTCATGCCGTACACGCGCAAATTCACCACCGCCGGAAACGCCTTCGAAAGCGACTTCGGCATCGTAAAGCTCCCCGACGCGCCCGTGGCAATCACACGATAGCCCTGCCCGCCGTTGGTCGCCTCGGCCGTCCACAGGTACATCATCCGCGACGTCGCCTTTGTCTCCCGCTTCAGCTTCACCGAGTACTTCACCGGTTTCCCCGCCTTCACCTCGTCCTCTTGCGGTTCCACGAGTTCATAGGGAATCCGCTGCGCGTTCGATTCAATGTCCTGCACAAACTGCCGCCGCGACTCGAAGTAGTAGCTGTTCAGCATCCCCTCTTTGCGGCCGTCGCGCGACAGATGCAGCACCCACGCGCCCGGCCCCGGCGCCGCGCCCACGAAGCGCTCGCCCTTGTACTCCTTCTTCTCCAGTGTCAACACGCCCGTCTCCACGTTGAACCAGTAAACCTTGTAGCCCTTCTTCTCGGTCGCCACCTCCACCGGACCGCCGTTCTCCAGATAGACGACATACTCCGTGCCGGTCAGATACAGCGCGCGTCCCGCCGTGATGTCGAAGTACGGCTCCAACTCCCAAAACCGCGTGCGCGACATGAACTCGAACCAATCGGACATGGCCTTCGCACCGGGCGCATCCAGGTATTTTGCATCCACTGCGAACGCGCGCCCGCCATAGGTGCCCGTGTTGCCGTAGGTCGGATACTGATTGTTCATCGTCGCGTTCCACAGCCGGTTGCGGAACGTTGCCGTGTCCACATGATGCGGGTGCGACTTGCCCGCGCCCGAATCCTCTTAGGCAAACCCGGCGTTGATGCGCGGCGCGAAAACCACCTGCCGCCCCATCGCCC
>CAYUZM010000856.1:0-3262 GCA_964449665.1 uncultured Solibacteraceae bacterium | reverse complement strand
TGTTGGGTGAATTTGACGGCGTTGTCGAGATAGTTGAGCAGCACCTGGCGCAGGCGGACGGAATCGCCCACCAGAACCGGCGGGGCGTTGCCGTCGATGGCGCAATGCAGCTCGACGCCGCGGCAGGAGGCCTGCACGCGGGCCAGGCTCACCACATCCTCCACCACGATGCGCAGGTTGAACTGGGCCTCTTGCAGGCGTGTTTGCCCGGCTTCGATCTTGGAGAGCACCAGAATGTCGCTCAGCAGATGCTGCAGCGCTTCGGCAGAAGAGTAGACGGTATCGACGAGTTCTTTCTGCTCCTGATCGAGCGGCGTGAGGCGCAACAGTTGGGCCATGCCGAGGATGCCGTTCATGGGCGTGCGAATCTCGTGGCTCATGGTGGCCAGGAATTCGCTTTTCATGCGCGAGGCCTCTTCAGCCTTTGTCTTGGCCTGGCGCAGCAGATCTTCCGAGCGGCGCAGCTCGGTCATATCGCGGGCGATGGTGGAGACGAATTCCGGCGTCCCGCCGGCCGAGCGGTGGACCACAAGCATCTGCCAGACGGGAATCTCGCGGCCGTCGCGCTGTCGCACGGCGGTGTAACCTTGCCAGGAGCCAGTGCGCAAGGCCTCGGGCATGCCGATGGTGGTGATCAGTTCGCGGGCCCAATCGGTATACATGCTCCAGGCGCCGAGCGAGCGGACGTCGCCGTCTTCGTCGAGCCCGAGCAGGCGCTTGCCGGCGCGGTTGAGGTAGATCATTTTCTGGTCGATGGAGGCGAAGCCGACCAGGTCGCCCGTATTTTCAAGCACCATCGCCAGGCGCGCCTTGATCTGGGACACTTCGCGGGCGCGGCGGAGTTGGGCCGCCTGCTCGCGCGACTTGCGGCGCCACAACAGGCTGGCGGTGGCGCCGCCCGCGGCGAGCAGGCACAAGCCTGCGCCCCAGCGGATCCAGCCGATTTCCAGCAGCTCCGGCCGGCGGTAGAGAACCAGTTCCGTGGTGGCGCCGCTCCACACTCCGTCGCCATTGCGGGCGCGTAGGCGAAGGCGGTTTTCCCCGGGCGGCAGTTCATACACGCGCAACTGGCGGTCGCGCATGCGGCCGGAGGCGACCACCTGGCTGCCGTTCAGCAGCTCGTACTCGAACATGACTTTGCCCGGCGCGTTGAAGTACGGCGCGGCAAAGACGATGCGGAAGTCGCGCGCGTCGGCGGGCGCTTCCATGCGGGTTCCGTCGCTGTTGAGGGCGTCGCGCTCGCGCGTGTCCCCGGTGCGGAACCAAGCCTCTTCGACGCGCACCTTCGCTTCGGTGAGGTTCGGTTTGATCTCGCCGGGGTTCAGTCCCGCCAGACCGTGCAGCGTGGCGACCCAGATGACACCGGCGCGGTCGCGCGCAGCCAGAGGCTGGTGGCCGACCGAGCTTTCGCGGCTGGGCATGCCGTCCATGGCGCCGAAGAGTTGCCAGCCGGGATCGCTGGAGGCCTGGTCGGCGGCCTGTTCAGCCTGCGCGTGGGGAGTTCTCCAGAGGCCCCAGGTGGTGGCCAGCCACAGATCGCTGTCGTGCAGAAAGATGGCGCCGATCGAGGCGGCGATGCCGTCGGGCGAGGCGACCGGCGAGGCGCGGTTGCCGCGAAACCGGAGCAGGCCGTCCATAGCGGTTCCCAGCCAGAGCGTGTTGCCTCCAGTGGCGGCGATGGAGCGGAGCGAGGGCAAGGGACGCTTTCCTTCCACGCGGACCGGCTCGAAGCGATTGCCATTGAAATGGTAGAGGCCGCCGTCTCCACCGGCCCAGATCTCGCCGGTTTCCGGGTCTTCCGCAAAGCAGGCGACCGCGACCGGGCTGGCGCGGTTGTCCATCGGGACCTTGCTCACGGCCTCGCCCTCATAAACCAGCACGGTGTCGCTGCCGCCAACCCAGACTCTGCCTTTCGAATCTTCAAACAGCGCCTCGATGGCAAGGCCCGCCGCCTCTCCGCCGGGCGCTTTGCGCAGAATGCCGTGGTCGCGAATGTGAAGTCCGCCGGCAAAGGTTCCCACCCAGAGGCGTCGCCTGCGGTCGATCAACACCGACTGCACAAACGGGGGGCCGCCGGGAAACAGCCTTTGCGAGCGGCCCGAACGCACCTGATGGACACCGTCGCCGAACGTGCCCAGCACGAGGCTGCCGTCCGGACCAATGGCGACCGACTTGACCGGTTGCGGGGGAATGCCCTCGGCGTGGCTGACCGACAGAATGCGCCGCCGAACCAGGCGGACGAGACCGGCTCCGTTAGTCCCTACCCAATGGTTTCCCTCTCGGTCTCGAAACACGAAACGGATGCTGTCGCTGGGAAATCCGTCCTTTGCCGTGAAGTGGCGGATCTGGCCGTTCGGGGACATGCGGTAGAGGCCATTGGCGAAGGAGCTCAACCAGAGCGTTCCGTCGGGGTCCTCGTGATGGTGAACCAGGTTCTGAATGGGAAGCGAGGCCCGGCGCACGCCGGTGAACTGTCCGCCGTCGAAGGAGAACACGCCTTTCGCGGTGGCCAGTTTCAGTTGTCCGTCGCGGCCCACGGCCCAAACCGTCAATCCCAGGTCCGCATTCCGGTTCGTCAGTTCGTCCGGAAGCGCCATGCCGCGCCAGACGTCGCCATCGTATTTGCTGAGCCAGGCGTTCTGGCAGGCGTAGAGGTCGCCGCGCCCATCCACCAATAGGAAAATCCCTTCGCCCGTGTTGAACTTTTCCGGCAGTGCGAGGGGCTCCATGCGCCCGCCGCGCAGGCTGAACGCGCGCCCCTTGCCGGTAACCATATAGACCGCGCCGTTGCGGGCCTGCGAGAACCGGAAGGGAAAGTCCTGGTATTCGATGTTGGCGTGAATGCGCCTCCACTCCCGGCCCGTGAGAGCGGCGACGCCGTTCAGCGTGGCGGTCCATAGGTTGCCGGCGTTGTCCAGAAAGAGGCGGACGACGCCATAATGCGGCAGCGCAGCCGTGTTCGACGGGCCGTACACACGGAAGTTCAGGCCATCGAAGCGCACCAGGCCGTTGAACGTGCCGAACCAGAGGTAGCCGTCCGGAGTTTGCACCATCGAGGTGGCCGAACTTTCGGGCAATCCCTCTTCGGCCTGCCATTGCGTGACGACGTATTCGGGATCGGCGTGAGGCGCGGCGGAAAGGGGGCCCGTCAGCAGAAGGGCAGCGGCGAGGGTTTGGGCCAGCAGGAGCGCAACCGCATGGGAGTGGAACCGCAGGCGCGCGGCGGCATGGGTTTGGGCCGGCAGGAGCCGATCCGAAAGGG
>CAYUZM010000855.1:0-3273 GCA_964449665.1 uncultured Solibacteraceae bacterium | reverse complement strand
TGCGGCCGAACTCACCGCCCCAGACGATGAGCGTGTCGTCGAGCAGGCCGCGCTGTTTGAGGTCGCGTACGAGCGCGGCGGAGGGCTGATCGGTCTGCTGGCACTGCTGGCGGATTTCGCGCGGCAGGTTGCCGTGCTGGTCCCATCCGCGATGGAAGAGTTGAATGAAGCGCACGCCGCGTTCGGCCAGGCGGCGGGCCAGAATGCAGTTGGCCGCGTAGCTGCCGGGTTTGCGGGAATCGGGGCCGTACATCTCGAACGTGGCCTCGGGTTCGGTGGAGAGGTCGGTCAGTTCCGGAACTGAAGTTTGCATGCGGAACGCCATCTCATATTGAGCGATGCGCGTGGTGATTTCGGGGTCCTGAATTTCGCGCTGGTTCACTTCGTTCAGCTTGGCGAGGTCGTCGAGATAGCGGCGGCGGGCGGTGGCTTCGTAGCCGGGCGGGTTGGAGAGATAGAGCACCGGATCGCCGCCGGCGCGGAACTTCACGGCCTGATACTTGCCCGGCAGAAAGCCGCTGCCCCAGGCGCGATCGGCGAGGGCCTGGGAATTGCCGGTGCCTTGCGACACCATGACGACGAAGGCGGGCAGGTCCTGATTCTCGCTGCCCAGGCCGTAGCTGACCCATGCGCCCATGGACGGGCGTCCGGCGAGTTGAAAGCCGGTTTGGAAGAAGGCGACGGCGGGGTCGTGATTGATGGCTTCGGTGTGCAGGGTCTTGATCAGGCAGATCTCGTCAGCGATGCCGGAGATGTGCGGGATGAGTTCGCTCAGCAGCATGCCGCTCTGGCCGTAGCGAGCGAACTTGAAAATGGAGGGCGCGACGGGAAAGCTGGTCTGATAGGCCGTCATGCCGGTGAGGCGCTGGCCCATGCGGATGGAGGCGGGCAGGTCTTTGCCTCGCGCTTCGGCGAGTTGCGGCTTGTAGTCGAAGAGATCGAGTTGCGAAGGCGCGCCGTGCTGGAAGAGGTAGATGACGCGCTTGGCCTTGGGGGCGAAGTGCGGAAGGCCAGGCAGTCCGCCCGAGGGCTTCGCGCCGTCAGCGGCGAGTAGCGAACCGAGCGCGGTGGCGCCGAGACCGGTGGCTGTGCGCGCGAAGAAGTGGCGGCGGGTGATGGCGAGGGCGGCCTGTTGGATGGGGTTCATTGGCGCGTCACCGTTTCATCGAGGTTGAGAATCAAGCTGCCCACGGCGCCGTAGGCGGCAAGCTCGCGGCGGTCGACGCGCGGATCGGGCTGCGATTCGCCCTGCGCGAGGAACTTGTCGATGCGCGCGTTGTCTCCGGCGAAGTAATCGAGGTGGTAGCTAAGACTGCCGCGCAGCAGCGTGGCCTCTTCTGGCTTGGGCGCGCGGCCCGTGGCGAGGCGGAAGCCGTAGCGCAGGCGGTCATCCGCGCTCGCGCCGCCTTCGAGCATCATGCGCTGGCCGAAGGCGCGGGCGGCTTCCACGAATTGCACGTCGTTCATCAGGTTTAGCGCCTGAAGCGGCGTGTTGGTGCGACTTTCGCGCACAACGCACGACTCGCGGTTGGCGGCGTCGAAGGTGGCGAGCATGGGTGGCGCGATGGTGCGCTTCCAGAAGGTATAGAGGCTGCGGCGGTAGAGGTCGCGGCCGCGCCCTTGGACGTAATCGATGTCCTGCATGTTGAGCTCTTTCCAGAGCCCATCGGGCTGATAGGGCTTCACCGAAGGTCCACCGATGCGCGCGTCGAGTAGTCCGCCGATGGCGAGAGCTTCGTCGCGCACGGCTTCACCGGGCAGGCGGAAACGCGAGCCTCGCGCAAGCAGGCGGTTGTCGGGATCGCGCTGGAGTAGTTCGGGCGTTGCTCTCGAATCCTGCCGGTAGGCCGCGCTGGTGACCATCAATTTGAGAAGCCGCTTCACGTCCCAGCCGCTATCCATGAACTCAGTGGCCATCCAATCGAGCAGTTCGGGATGCGAGGGCCACTCGCCCTGCTGGCCGAAATCCTCAACGGTTTTTACGAGGCCCGTGCCGAAGAGCATTTGCCAGAAGCGGTTCACGGCGACGCGCGAGGCGAGCGGGTTCTCCGGCGCCACAAGCCACTGTGCGAAGCCGAGACGGTTGTTGGGCGCGCCGGGCGGCAGCGGGTGCACCTGCGCGGGAACGCCGGGTTCGACGGGATCGCCCGGTTTGTCGTATTGGCCGCGGTTGAGGGTGGTCGTCGGACCGCCCGTCTCGAGTTCGGGCCACCCCGTCACGGGGGGGATGCTTCGTTCCAGCGACCCGCGTTCGCGTTGGAGCTTCGTGAGCGCGGTCCACTTTTCCCGTACTTCGGGCGCGGCGGCGTTCTCCATGAAGTACATCAGCGAAGGCCTGGGTGAAGCCAGTGCGGCGATCTCGGGCGGCGTCAGCACGCGCGAATAGACCAGCACGTCTTCCACCTTGCCGTTGAAATTGTTGTTCGGGCCGCCGCCTTCGCCGATGCGGAACGGCTCGCCGAATAGCTTGCCCGCGTTGCCGAGCGGCCGGTAAAGGGCGTCGAGCTCGGCTTCCATCTCAACCTCTTTGCCATCGACATACACGTGAACACCCTCGGCCATGCGCGAGCCGGAGTAAGTGACGAGCACGTTGTAGGTCTTGCCCGCGGCGAGACGGGTTTTCGAGTTCACGCGCAACGCGTCGTCGTCGAATGAGCTTGTGAAATGGAAGTGGAGCTTGCCCCGCTTCACGTAGAGACCGAGGCCGCGCCCGCGCGAGGTGTTGGCCATGCGGCTCCAGACGGCGCCATGGGGAACCGCGTCCGATGAGATGCGCGCCGAGATGCTGAAGCGGTCTTCGATGTCGTGGTAGATCTTCTTAAGATCTTCGTGGCGGCCCGATGCCGGCGCCCATGTGACTTGCCCGGCGGGAAGTGTCTTCTCCCAGGCCGACATCTCGTTCCTCGTTTGCCCCGCGCGGGCGTCGAGCCACTTCTGAATGACGGCGATGCGCGCATCCAGTTCGCGTGTGCGCGCCGATTGTTCTTCGGTAGGCGCCGGGATGAGCGGCGGGGAGTTGCCATACTTCATTGCGCGTCCATGTTCGGGCACGTTATTGAAGTAGGCATACATCTGGTAGAACTCTTTTTGCGTGATGGGGTCGTACTTGTGGTTGTGGCAGCGCGCGCAACCCATGGTGAGCCCCATGAAGACGGCCGATGTGGTCTCGACGCGATCGACCACATATTCGACGGCGTACTCTTCGGCGATGATGCCGAACTCGGAGTTGCCGCGATGGTTGCGATTGAAGCCGGTGGCAATCTTCTGCTCGAG
>CAYUZM010000854.1:0-3273 GCA_964449665.1 uncultured Solibacteraceae bacterium | reverse complement strand
CCGGCCCACGCTCACCATTCCCGTACGGGGCGAATCGATTGAGGCGCCGGCGGAGCCGCAGGGGCCGCGCATTGGCACGGGCGGTGTTGTGGATGCGGCGCAGTTCCATGCGGTGGTTTCGCCGGGCGGCATCGGCAGCATCTTCGGCTCCGAGTTGGCGGCGGGCGTAGTGGGGGCTTCCACCGTGCCGCTGCCCAAGCTGCTGGGCAACGTGCGCGTGTTCTTCCATGGCGTCGACGCGCCCCTTTTCTTTGTGTCGCCGAACCAGATCAACTTCCAGGTGCCGTTCGAAGCGCGGCCCGGCACGACGGCTCAAGTAATTGTGCAGCGCGACACGACGCAAACGGCACCGGAGGCGGTACGCGTGGAAGAGTTCGCGCCGGCTGTCTTCCTGAACGCCGCGACGAAGGACCCGATTGCGACGCGGTTCCCCGACAACTCCGTGATCACGGCGGGCAATCCGGCTAAGCCGGGCGACGTGCTGATCGTGTATCTCACGGGCGTCGGCGGGCTCACTTCGGTGCCCACCACGGGCGAGGCCACGCCCGCGTCACCGCTGCCTTCGTCCCGCATCGACGCCACGGTTACGTTGGGCGGGCAGCCTGTGAGCGTGTTCTATTCCGGGCTTTCTCCGTTCTTCATCGGGCTTGCGCAGTTGAACATTCAACTGCCCGCGACGCTGCCGCCAGGGGCGAAGCTGCCGCTGATCGTCCGTTTTGGCGCGGCCACGGGACAGACGGTGCAACTGCCGGTGCAGTACGACGCGCCGCCCGCGCCGGCGATTCAGGTTTCGCCGGCATCGATCAACTTCGGCGATGTTGCGGTAGGCCAGTCGCTGCAGCGCGCGGTGACGATCACCAACGCGGGCACGGCGAACCTCACGATCGCTGAGTTCACCTCTTCGAACCCGCGCTTTGCGGCCAGCGTCGCGTTGCCACTGACGCTGTCGCCCGGCGCCACGCGCGATCTGTTCGTGAACTTCCAGCCCACGAACGCCGCGGTGGAAAGCGGCACGCTGACCATTCGTTCGAACGACGCCACAACACCGCAGATTACAGTGACGCTCGCGGGGCGCGGCACGGCGGGCGGCGGCGGGCCTTCGACGGGCACGCCGGCGATGACCATCACACCGGCTTCGCTTGCGTTCGGCGACACGGGCGTTGGGGTGAACAAGGACCTTAACCTGACGATCCGCAACACGGGCACCGGCGCGCTGGTGATTTCGTCGATCGCCGCGTCGCAGCCGAGCTTCAGTGTGGTGGGAGGCTCGACGCTGACCATTCTTGCGGGCGCCGAGCAGGTGATTGCGATTCGGTTCGCACCGGCGGCGGCGGGACTGGTGACAGGCGTGCTGACCATCAACTCCAACGATCCGGCGCGGCCCGCATTCACGGTGCCGGTGACCGGCACGGGCTTCCTGACCGGCCCGCAGACGCTGGTCCTGCAGATTGACGACGGTACCTTCGAGCGCACGGTGACGATTCCCGACACGACGGAGTTGCACTTCGTCAACCGGATTACGCCGCCGCGCTATCCGGCTACGCTGAAGGCCATTCGCATCTACTTCCCGGTGGAGGGGCTTGTGACGGGCGACACATTCACGCTGCTTAGCGCGGCGCACGCGTCCGGCACTGCCGACATTGGCACGCCGTCGTTCCGAACCGGGAACGGGCGCGTCTCCGCGATCGGCGAGTTCGTTGAGTTCGCCGTTCCGGAGATCACGATCAACTCAGGCGACTTCTTGGTTGGTTTCGCCACGCCGATTGCGCCCGGGCAGCGCCCGATGGCGGTGGATATCTCCGGCTACCAAGGACGGTCGTACGTGAGCAGCGATGGAAGCCTGTTCCAGCCGGTACACATACGCAGCGCCGCGTCGCAAGGCAACTTTGCCATCCGCGCGGTGGTGGGCGTGCAGTAGAGGCGGCGGCGCGCGCGGGGGCGGGCCTATCCGCGCAGGTACTTCTGGAAGTGGTCAAGCGTGCGCTGCCAGGCGAGTTTCGCGGCGGCCTCGTCGTAGCGCGGCGTTGTGTCGTTGTGAAAGCCGTGGTTGGTGCCTTCGTAGATGTGTCCGGTATAGGTCACGTGGTTCGCCTTGAGCGCTTCCTCATAGGTAGGCCATCCGGCATTGATGCGCGTATCGAGCGAGGCGTAGTGCAGCAGCATGGCCGCCTTGATTTTCGGCACGTCGGCGGCCGGGGCGAAACCGCCGTAGAAGGCTACCGCGGCGGCGAGGTCGGCGCCCAACTGCACGGCCATCTTGTTGGACATGCCGCCGCCGAAGCAGAAGCCCACGACGCCGAGCTTTCCGGTGCAATCGGCGCGGCCTTTCAGCCACTTCGCCGAGGCGAGGAAGTCGGCCGTCATTTTCGTGCCGTCGACTTTGGGAAACAGCTCGCGGCCCTTGTCTTCGTCGCCGGGATAGCCGCCGACGCTGGTCAAGCCATCGGGGGCGAACGCCATGTAGTTGGCCGTGCCCAACCGCAGCGCGACGTCTTCGATATAGGGATTCAGACCGCGATTTTCGTGCACCACCATGACGCCCGGCAGTTTGCCGCTTGCCTTTGCGGGCCGCACCAGATAGCCCTTGATGCTGCCATTGCCTTCGGGCGAGGGCACGGTGACGTACTCGGTCTTGATGCGCGGGTCGTCTTTGGCCACCTGTTCGGCCCAGGCAAAGTTCGGCGTCAGGCTTTCGATGAGCGCCGCCGTGGTGACGCCTCCGACGGCGAACTTCTGCGCGCCGTCGAAGAACGCGCGGCGATCGATATCGCCGTGGACGAACTTGTCGAACAGGTTCAGCAGTTCCTGCGGGTAGTCCTTTGCGCTCTTGCGTTCCATACTCATGGCTCCTTTATTGGTGGCGAGGAATAGTATACGCCGCTGTTGCCGGGCAAGTCCCCAAAGCAAAACCGGCACCCCTTGCGGAGTGCCGGCTCTGTGCGCACTAGGCGGCGCGGCCTGCGGTAATCGTCCAGCCCCTAAATGTCGTAATAGAGACTGAACTCATAAGGGTGCGGGCGGAGTCGCACCGCGTCCGCTTCACTCCGTTTTTTGTATCCGATGTAGGTTTCGATGAGCTCTTCGCTGAAGACGTCGCCCTTGAGAAGGAAGGCGTTGTCTTCTTCCAGGCAGGCCAGGGCCTCTTCGAGCGAAGCCGGCCTGGACGGCACGGCTTTCACCTCTTCGGGCGACAGTTCCTAGATGTCTTTATCCAACGGATCGCCGGGAACACTCTTGTTCAACATGCCGTCTAGGCGCGCCCACCGCATCGCC
>CAYUZM010000853.1:0-3275 GCA_964449665.1 uncultured Solibacteraceae bacterium | reverse complement strand
GGGGGGCACTGCGCGGCCGCTGGATTCGGGGGTTCCTCATGGATGGGGCCGGGCTGGCGGTGCCCGGTGTTATCATCGGAGTCCGGGTCGCCTATGGAGGACTGCAACTGTTCCGCGCCGTCGTCCCGCAGGGCTTTCCGGGCGGGACGCTCGTCCATCTCAATATTCCCGTCTTGGTTTTCACCGCCGCCATCGGCGCCGCCGCGAGCATCGCCGCCGCCTTCTTCCCCTCCCTGCAGGGGACGCGCGTGGAATTGACGGAGGCGCTTAAAGAGAGCGGCCGCGGCTCGGGCTCCCGCCTGCGTCAGCTTCTTCGCTCTTCGCTCGTCGCGGGCGAGATCGCTCTTGCTCTCATTCTGCTGGTGGGCACCGGGCTTCTGATCAACACCACCGTCCGCCTTGCCGGATTGGAACGCGGCTTCGATGCCCAAAACGTAACGGTCGTCGAAATGGACCTTGCCGGCAAGCGCTATATGACCGACGCGCCGAAACGCGAAATCGATATGCGTTACGTTGAGCCGGCCACCGGGCAATTCATCGAGCATGCCCTGCATTCCTTGCAGGCGCTGCCCGGTATCGAGGGCGCTGCATTCGCGAGCCACGTGCCGCTCGGGCCCCAGAGAGGCGCAGCCGTTCGGGTGCGGATCATAGGCGGGCAGGAGAACGCCAATGAGTTGCGCAGGTCCATGTGCAACGTCATCACCCCGGACTACTTCGAAACGCTGCGCATTCCCGTGAAATCCGGACGCGCCCTCACGGAGCGCGACACGCAGGCCTCGCCGTGGGTCGCCGTGGTGAATGAGGCGTTCGCGCGCGAGTTCTTTCCCAACGGCAACGCGCTGGGGCAACTGGTGATGCTGCACCTCGGCCCCGAGGATCGTCAGCGTGAAATCGTGGGCGTCGTGGGCGATGCGAAGCAGTTCAGTCCGCGAAACCCGGTGCAGCCGGAAGCCTACGCGTCGCACTTCCAGCAGCCGCGCGAGATTCCGGGAAACTTGCAGGGCCGGCGCTTCCGCTCGTCGCTCCTCCTTCGCACCTCGGGCTCCGCGCCTCCGCCGCGCGCCACTCTTGAGAAAATCATCCGGGCGTTCGACAAGAACCTCCCGATTGTCGAGATCCGTTCACTCGAAGATCACGCCGCCCTGCGCAATGCCGGCGTGACCCTTGTGATGAACCTGCTCGGCGTTTTCTCGGGCATCGCTCTGCTGCTCGCCGTGATTGGCATCTACGGACTCATGAGCCATGCCGTTGCCGACCGCGTTCACGAGATCGGTATCCGTTCTTCGCTCGGCGCCTCGCGCGGCCAGATCCTCTGGCTCGTCGGTGGCTACGGTTGCAAGCTCGCCGTGGCTGGCATCGCCGTGGGCGCGGTGGGCGCTCTGCTGGCATCGCGCGCGCTTCAAGCGATGCTGTTCGGCGTGAAACCCGGGGACCCCATGACGATGGCGGTCACCGCACTACTGCTTCTCGCCGTCTCGGCGGCGGCCTGCGCAGTGCCCGCGATGCGAGCGGCGCGAGTCGATCCGGCGATTGCGCTGCGGCAGGAGTAGAGGCGGGCCGGGCGCCCGCGCGCCGTCCGCGGGCGCTCACCCGCTAAACTGAAAACGGTCCCGCCATGCCGATGGAAGCGCGCGCCAATCCGCTCGAACAATTTTTCCAGTTCGCGTTGCTCGGCATGATTGCGGCCGGATACGGCGCGGTGGTGAGTTCGGGCACGCTCGACTGGCCGACGGTGCTGCTGACGGGGGCGGCCATCGTGGCGCGGCTCGGCATCGCCACCGGCCTAGTGCGCTTCACTCTCTCCGAATCCACGGCCACGGTTCTGGCCGTCGCCTACATCGGATTCTATCCGCTGGACTACTTCTACCTGTCAGGCGAGTTCCTTACGTCGACGGTTCATTTGGTGTTTTTTGTGAGCTCCGTGCTGTTGCTGAAGGCTTCGACGCCGCGCGATTACAAGCTGCTGGAGCTGATCGCCTTTCTGCAGATGCTGGCCGGGAGCGTGCTTTCGATCAACGCGCTGTACCTGGTGTTTCTGGCGTTGTTCCTGCTGGCGGCGACGGCGGCGCTGGCCTCCGGCGAGGTGCGGGCGAAGCTGGACTCGGGAACGCGGGTGACGTTTTCCACGTTGCGCGGCGCGCGGCGCGGGCTGGGGTTTCTGAGCGCCTTCGCGTTCGCGGCGATCCTCGCGCTGGGCGGCATGTTCTTCGTGTTGCTGCCGCGCACGGCGCACGCGGCGCTGCAGCATCTGATTCCCAACCGGTTCCACTTGCCGGGATTCGCCAACGAGGTGACGCTGGGGCAGATCGGCGAGATCCGCATGAGCTCGACGCCGGTGATGCACGCGCGCTTCCACGACGCCATGGCGGGCGTGGATATGAAGTGGCGCGGCACGACGCTTTCGCAGTTCGACGGGCGGCGGTGGTACAACGAGATCGACCGCGGCGAACCGATTCCGGTCGACAAGAAACAGGCGATTCTGGCGACGCACGAACAGTGGGCGCGGCCGGGAAGGCGCGTGCAGTACGAGGTGCAGTTGAAGTCGGCCACCGACGACGTGCTGTTCTTCCTGGGCGTTCCCGAGGCGATCATGATCGACGCGCCGCAGATCGTTCGCACGCCGGCGGGCGGATATCGCACGGGCGGACTGGCGCACTCGATGCGCTACGAGGCACGCAGCTTTATCGACGATCCGCTGACGCCGCCGCTCACGCCGCCCCAGATGAGCGAGGCGTGGCGGCGCGTGTACCTGCAACGTCCGTTGATGGACCCGGCCATCGGGCGGCTGGCGCTGGAAGTGACCAAGGATGCGGTGACCTCGGAGGCCAAAGCGCGCGCGCTCGAAACGCATCTGCGCACGAAGTATGGCTATACGACACAGTTGCTGTCGGCCGAGGTGCGCGATCCGGTTTCGCACTTCCTGTTCCAGCGCAAGCAGGGGCACTGCGAGTACTTCGCCTCTTCGATGGCGCTGATGCTGCGCACGCTGGACATTCCTTCGCGCGTGGCAACGGGTTTTCAAAGCGGAACGTTCAATCCGATTTCGAACTGGTATCTGATTCGCGCCTCCGATGCGCATTCGTGGGTGGAGGCATGGGTGGATGGGCGCGGGTGGGTGACGTTCGATCCGACGCCGTCGGGTCCGGCGGTGGATTCCACTTCGCTCTTCCACACGATGGCGATGTACGTGGACGCGCTTGAGGTGTTCTGGCAGGACTGGGTGATGAGCTACGACCTGGAGCGGCAGATTCTGATCGCCGACAAGATTGCACAGA
>CAYUZM010000852.1:0-3282 GCA_964449665.1 uncultured Solibacteraceae bacterium | reverse complement strand
CCGCGAAAATCGCGTTTCGCGACGGTCGCCCGGTACTGTTGGCCGACGGCGACATCACGCCCTATGGCAGTTACGGTGAGTACGCCTTGAAGTGGAAAACGCCCAAGGCCGATGAATACCTGAAAGCTGGCGGCCTGGAAGCGGCCATGTCGGCTGCCGGCGGCTCTGCCGTCGCCGAACGCCATGGCTACGGCGGCTACCGCTGGCGAGTCAACGGCGCTTCCGCCGTGCGAACCGACCTCCCGGTGCTCTGGTTTCCGGCCTGGCAGTTGCGGATCAACGGCGAAATCAGACCGGCAACGATGAGTGCCCGCACCGGACTGGTGACCGTGAATCTCCCCTCTGGGCCGTCCACTGTTGAGCTGAATTGGTCTCGGCTGCCTGCCGAGCGTGCAGGCCTGGCGATCACCTTGGCGACCCTGCTGGCACTGGCGGTCAGCGCGGTGCGCTCGCTCCTAATTCGAAAGAGGCTGTAGATGGGTTCCCTATTCTCAATCTATCTCGATTTCATTCGAATATTCGCCGCCTCATTCGTGGTGTACTCGCACTCGAATGTCCGCTTTCTGCTGCCAGAGATACTGCCGCTCGCACAATTCGCACATTCCGCGGTCGTGGTGTTCTTCGTTCTCTCGGGTTATGTCATCGCGTATGTCAGCACCGAACGCGAACGGAACTGGCTCGATTATTCGTCGTCGCGCTTTTCCCGCATCCTGTCGCTGTCGGTGCTCGCCGTTGCCATTACCCTGATCGCCGATATCGTCGGCCGCGCTGCTGCGCCCAATCTGTACAAGACTATTCCCATCGATCTGGCCGCCTTGCGGGCATTCATCAGCGTTTTCTTCCTGAACGAGATCTGGTTTCTCTCGGTGATGACATTCTCGAATGTGCCCTACTGGTCGCTCGGCTACGAGATCTGGTACTACTTTCTGTTTGGAATCATTCTCTATTGCCCGCCGAAGTATCGAAACTGGGGAATTGCCGCCACCTGCCTTTTCCTGGGTCCGAAAATCCTGCTGCTGCTACCCTGCTGGCTGATCGGTGTCGCCGCCTATCGGGTGCAGCGCGAAAAACAGTGGTCTACGGCGTTCGCAGCGGTGGTGTGGCTCGCTTCAGCGACCGGGTTCTGGTACTACCATCACATCGATCTCATGCGAGCATTCGGCGAAGGCTGGCTGCGCCCGACGATCGGCCTCTGGCTGTTCGACAACCTCACTTTTTCGCACTATTTCGCGGCCGACTGGGTGCTTTCTGTCCTTGTTGCGCTGAACTTTGTGGCAAGCCGCCGACTCCTAAGTTCCGGTCTGTCGATATCCAAGGTCTTCCAGAAGCGGGTCAATCAGATCGGTGCGCTGACCTTCGCGCTCTACATCATTCATTTCCCGCTGCTCTATTGCTACGGGGCACTGGCGAGCGGATGGACGCCCGGACGGCTCAAATGGGCAACGGTGACGGCAGCCGCCGGCCTGTCGGCGTTTGCCATCGGGGTGGCGGCCGAACGCTTGCGACTGCCCTTGCGCGCACTCTTCATTCAGGTGGTCACCCGGGCGACGACCGCACTGGGCGAATGGCGAGTCGCGCGCGCGCGGCACGGCACCCCGGGCTAGGCTAGTCGTTGCCGTTGATCGGCCCGCCGTGCCTTGTTGCGGAGAAACGGCATCCAGGCAAGCTACAACGCGCTAACTTCCCAGCAATAAACGCGACGCTATGTCGCCCGCTTTCACTCAGACTCACCTGATTACTCAATGGCTCACATCATTCGCGCTCGCGCCCCGCTGCGTCTCGGACTGGCCGGTGGCGGCACCGACGTGTCTCCGTACTGCGACCTGTACGGCGGCTCCATCATGAACGCGACGATTGACCTGTTTGCATTCGCAACCATCGAACTGCTCGATACCCCACAGGTGATCTTCAGAGCCTCCGATCAGGAAATCCAGGCCGAGTACCCGCTGATGGCGAAGCTGCCCATGGATGGCAGACTGGATTTGCTCAAGGCCGTCTACAACCGGGTGATTTCCCAGTTCAATCAGAACCGGCCCCTCGCGATGCGCCTCACCACGTATACCGACGCGCCGCCTGGATCAGGCCTGGGTTCCTCCTCGACTCTCGTGGTCGCGGTACTCAAGGCGTTCACCGAAGCCATGTCGCTGCCGCTTGGCGAATACGACATGGCCAAGCTGGCCTACGACATCGAACGCAAGGACATGTCGCTGGCCGGCGGCAAGCAGGATCAGTACGCGGCCACCTTTGGCGGATTCAACTTCATGGAGTTCTACGCCGACGATCGGGTCATCGCGAACCCGCTACGGGTCAAACCGTGGGTCGTCTCCGAGCTCGAGTCCTCGCTGGTGCTGTATTTCACCGGTGTTTCCCGAAAATCCGCGAACATCAGCGCCCAGCTCAAGCTCGGCGCCCTCGAAGAAACGATCACGGTGTCTGGCGCCACACCGGTGGTCGATGTGCAGAGTGTGACCAGGCAACGCGTGATTTCCAAGGACGTCATCGACGCCATCCCGACGGGCAAAAGCTGGTCACAGCTCAGCATCCTCACGGTCGGTGTGACGAGCTCCACCTCTGACGTGGGTGGCTCAGCCGGCGAGCAGCAGAACGCGTTGGCCGCCCACGGCGGGGCGCAGGGCGACAAAGTGGTGGAAATGGACGGCATGCGACTAGGCCTGCTGCTCGGTGATACGTCTTCGACCGGCGTGTCGTCAAACGACGCCTCGACGCAAGAGGTGACGGTTGAAGTGGGCGCCAGCTCCGCTGAATCCGCCGGCGGCGGCGTGCGGGTCAACGTGATCCCCAAAGAGGGCGGCAACCGGTTCTCCGGGTTGGTGTTCGGCAACTTCGCGAATAAATCGATGACCGCCAGCAACTTCACCGACAAGCTCAAGGCTCAAGGCGTGCGGGCACCGGATCGCGTGAACAAGATCTACGACAGCAGCTTCGCCCTCGGGGGCCCGATCAAACGTGACACGCTGTGGTTCTTTACCGCCCACCGGGTGTGGGGATACCAGAACCTCCGAGCGGATGCCTTCTACGAGGGAAATCCCTTCGACGACGCATACGATCCGGATCCGAGTCGCCAGGCACATGCTGACCAGGAACTGCGCAGCCACCACCTGCGATTGCACCGGCAAGGGAAAGCGAAGAAGAAGCCCGCCGGTTACTATGACCACCAGCCGCGCCTCACCTCCCCATTGCCGGTAACCGCCCCGGCACACGGCGAAGCGAGCCCCGTGACGGCGCGTCGGGCATCTGGGAACCGTGGCGTGTCCGCACCGG
>CAYUZM010000851.1:0-3283 GCA_964449665.1 uncultured Solibacteraceae bacterium | reverse complement strand
GACCTCGGGCAGGCCGTCGAGTTCACCGGGGCGGCGTTCGGCGTAAACGCGGTGGACCTTTTCGGCGCGGGCGGCGAGCAGCGGCATCTCGCGCTTGAGGTAGACATGGTGCGTGTCGACGATGTGGTCGATGAGGGCGGGGAGGGGCGCGGTGTTCCAGTCGGTGGCGGGCGGGGCGGCCTTCGACTGGGCGAGTTCGAGTTCGCGTTCGACGTCGTCGACGCGGTAGCCTTTGTCGCGGCAGACATCGGCGAGCGGGCGTTTGCCGCCGCAGCAATAGTCGATGCCGAGGCGTTCGAAGACGCCGATGGCGGCGAGGGAGTTGGCGGCGATTTCGGCGACTGTGGTTTCCGGCTGTAAGGTGGTCATATTTGTCTCCAGGACCAGGATGTGCCGGGAGGGGTTGGGGAGGCAGTGACGGTGGTCACGCTGCGGATGGATGGTAATTGTCCTTGACTAAATGGAAAGTATGCTTTACATTTAGACATGAGCGAATCAAATCGAGTGACAGCAGGAGTAGGACGAGCGGGAGGAGGAGCGGATGGGGCGGGGAGCACCTGGCCGTGGGCCAAGATGTTTTGGCTGGGCACGTTTGGATGCGACAGCGATTCGGCGCGCCGGTACCACCGGCGTGCGTTCGGGTCGCTGGCCTGGCTGGCGATTGCCGTGGCACTTGGAGGTGTGGCGCACCGTTTTGGGAAGATCCCCGTAAGCCACTGGGTGGCGGGGTTAGGGACGCCGGTGGTGTTTGCGTACATCATGTGGTCGTACTACCGGTATGTGCACGAACTGGATGAGTTGGCGCGGCGGATCCAGTTGGAGGCGGCGCTTTTCGCCTTCCTGTTCGTCATCGTGGGCGGCATCACACTTTCTTCGATTTGGATGTTCACGGGCTGGGTAGCGAATCCGTTGTGGGTGGTACTGGCGGAACCGGTGCGCGGGTTGGGGCTGGTCTTGGCGGCGAGGCGATACCGATGAAGAACCGGCTGCGGGTGTTGCGAGCCGAACGTGAGTGGAGCCAGGCGCTGCTGGCGGAGAAGTTGGGCGTTTCGCGGCAGACGGTAAACGCGATCGAGACGGGGCGGTACGATCCGAGCTTGCCGTTGGCGTTCGATTTGGCGCGATTGTTTGAAATGCGGATTGAGGAGATTTTTGAGCCGGGCTGAGGGGGTGTGGTGACGGCGCGTGGGGCGGACTGGTGGCTTGGGAGCCAAGTACGAAGCCAGTTTTGGGTTCGCCGCGGCGGATAACTCTTTTCTTTGCAGCGTTCGTTGGGTTCGTTTCGTAGCAGCAGATTTCGTGGTGAAAGCCAACTTGCGGGGAAGCGCCGGCGTTGGTGAGGGGTGGGCCGAGTTTTCCTGGCATTTCACGACTCCACGTTCGCATGGGCGCGGTGTGAACCGCCGGGCGCGGCGCGCAAGTGTTTGAGCGGGCGGTGGAAATTTTTCTCGGCGGCCGGGCAATTAGGGGTCGCCGATGGACGCTGATTCACACGGATGTGGCCCGGGGAGTGGTGCGGTGCCGGGAGGGGGGCGGGGAGGCCTGTGGCACGGTGGGGGGCGGCGGATCTAGGCACCGGAATGAAGCGCGCGGACGTGGGCGGTGACTCCGGCGGCGAGGCCTTCCAGGGAGTAGCCGCCTTCGAGGACGGAGAGCAGGCGGCCGTGGGCGTGTTTGGCGGCGATTTCGAGGGCGAGTTCAGTGAGCGTGGTGAAGTCGGCGTCGGTGAGTTGGAAGCGGCCGAGAGGGTCGCCGATGCGGGAGTCGAAGCCGGCGGAGAGAAGGACAAGCGACGGCTTGAAGGCTTCGGCGGCGGGGAGGAGGCGTTCGCGGAAGGCGGCGAGGATTTCGTCGTGGCCGGAGCCGGCGGGGAGGGGGCAGTTCACGATGCGTCCTTTGCCTTTACCCTCGCCGGTTTCCTGCATCGAGCCGGTGCCGGGATACCAGGGGTGCTGGTGGGTAGAGAAAAATAGGACGCTGCCGTCGGAGTAGAAGGTGTCCTGGGTGCCGTTGCCGTGGTGGACGTCCCAATCGATGATGAGGACGCGGTCGGCTCCGTGTTTGCGTTGGGCGTGGCGGGCGGCGAGAGCGATGTTGTTGAAGAGGCAGAAGCCCATGCCGCGGTTGGGGGTGGCGTGGTGGCCGGGTGGGCGGACGGCGCAGAAGGCGCGGCGGGTTTCTGAAGTGAAGAGCGAGTCGATTGCGTTGAGGACGCCGCCGGCGGCTTTGAGGGCGACGTCGAGGGAACGGCCGGAGTAAGTGACATCGCCGGTGGAGAGATCGCGCACGGCGTTGGGATGAGAGGCGAGGGCGGCGATTTCGGAGCGAACGGACTTGATGTAGGCGGGGGTGTGGACGAGCGCGAGCTCGTCGTCGATGGCTGGGCGGGGTTGGATGCGGGAGGCGCCTTCGAGGAGGTGCGTGCTTTCGAGGGCACGGGTGACGGCGTCGTAGCGGGCGGGACGTTCGGGGTGTCCCTCGCCGGTCAGATGGTCCTTGTAGAGGGGATCCAGGAGAACGGCGAGGGGCATGTAGAGATGCTATCGCGCGGCGGGCCGCTTGTGGCGGCGCGGGACGAAGCTTTTGGTTTGCGGACGGCCGTGGCCGCCGGAGTTGCCATGGCCGGAACTTCCATGGCCACCGGAGTTCCCATAGCCGCGGCGCGGGAGAACGACGATCTTTTCATCGAACGCAGCGGAGACGGGGTGGGTGGGTTCGGGCAGCGCGGAGGGCAACTGTTTGGTTTCGAGGCGCACGCCGAGGGTGCGTTCGATGCGGCGGATTTCGTTGCGCTCGGAGCGGATGTGGAACGAAGAGGCGACGCCACGGAGTCCGGCGCGGCCGGTGCGGCCGATGCGGTGGATGAAGTCTTCGGGCGCCTGGGGCAGATCGAAGTTCACGACGTGGGCGATGTCGTCGACGTGGATGCCGCGGGCGGCGACGTCGGTGGCGACCAGAACGCGGTAGTCGCCGTTCTTGAAGCCGTCGAGGGCCTGGTTGCGCTGGCTCTGGCTGCGGTTGCCGTGGATGCGGGCGGCCTTGATGCCGAAGCGGGAGAGGTTTTTGGCAAGGCGGTCCGTGCCGTGCTTGGTGCGCGAGAAGACGAGGAAGGAACCCTCGGATTGTTCGAGCAGGTGGGCGAGCAGGGGGAGCTTGCGGTCGTTGTCGACTTCGTAGACATGGAGGTCGACTTGTTCGGTGGGCTTGGTGGTGGACCCGATGGCGACGCGCGCGGGGTTCTTCACGTGGGACTCGACGAGGTGGGCGACGGACTTTTCGATGG
>CAYUZM010000850.1:0-3285 GCA_964449665.1 uncultured Solibacteraceae bacterium | reverse complement strand
AGGCAATTCGAATCGTCTGGAATCGCTGCTGCGGGCGGGCCGGTTGTATCTGACGCTGCAGGACGCGATTGCGCTGGCGATCGAGAACAATCTGGACGTGGAGTTGCAGCGTTACGGGCCGATGATTTCGAACGCCAGCTTGCAGCGCGCGCTGGCGGGCGGCTTGTTGCGCGGCGTTCCGCCGACGATTCAGCAGGGGCCGCAGAGCGCGCAGAACCAGGCGATCGGCAGTTCAACGGGCGGTACGGGCGGCGGCAGCGGCGCGACGGGCGCGGGCGGCGCGGGCGGCGGCGCGGCCAGCGGCGGCGCGGGCGGCACAGTAATCACGGCCACCGGAACGGCGCTGCAGAACCTCGACCCTGTCTTCGTGAGCACGATGAACTTCGGCCACTCGACGCGTCCGCAATCGAACACCATCACGACCGGCTTGACGGCGATTGCCTTCAACTCGCAGAACTTCAGCAACGCGATTCAAAAGAGCTGGCTGACGGGCACCACGGCGAGTCTGGGCTGGAACATGACGGGCGTGAGTTCGAACAACCCTCTGAACGACATCAACCCGTCGCGCAGCGGCAACTTTCAATTGCAGATCAGCCAGCGGTTGTTGCAGGGCTTCGGCATCGCGGTGAACAACCGCAACATCCGCATCGCCAAGAACAACATGAAGGTGAGCGATTTGCAGTTTCAGTTGCAGTTGATCACCACGGTGAGCGCAGTGCAGAATCTGTATTGGGATTTGGTGAGTTTCAATGAAGACCTGAAAGTGAAGCAGCAGGCGCTGGCGCTGGCGCAGAAGCTTTACGAGGACAACAAGAAGCAGGTGGAGATTGGAACGCTGGCGCCGATTGAGATTGTCAGCGCCGAGGCGCAGGTGGCGCGGCGCAGGCAGGAGTTGCTGCAATCGGAGACGGTGCTGCTGCAGCAGGAGACGATTCTGAAGAACGCGCTGAGCCGCACGGGCGTGCTGAGTCCGAGTATTTCGGATGCGCGGATTGTACCGATGGATTCCATCATGATGCCGGCCGCGGAACCGATTCGCCCCATAAAGGATTTGTTCGAAGAGGCAATGCAATCGCGGCCCGACCTGGAACAGACGCGCGTCAATATCGAGAACACCAAGATCGGATTGAAGGGCAGCAAGAGCCAGTTGCTTCCGTCGCTCGATGTGCAGTTCAACTTCCAGAACAACGGCCTGGCGGGCACGAGCAACATGCTGCCGCTGCCGGGTGGACGGCCTCCGATTCCGGACCGCGTGGATCCGTTCTTCGTGGGCAACTACGGGCGTGTGTTGGGGCAGCTTTTCCGCCGCAACTTCCCCGACTATTCGTTCGGGTTTCAACTGAACATTCCGATTCGCAACCGTTCGGCGCAGGCCGACATGATGCTGGATACGCTGAGTCTGCGGCAGTCCGAGTTGCAGCAGCAAAAGCAGTTGAACCAGTTGCGCGTGGACATCAACAACGCGGTGATCGCGCTGCAGCAGGCGCGGGCACGATTCGACGCCGCCAAGCAGGAGCGGATTCTGCAGGAGCAGACGCTTGAAGCCGAGCAGAAAAAGTATGCCTTGGGGGCCTCGACCGTGTTCTTCGTGATTCAATACCAACGCGACCTGGCGCAGGCGCAGGCGAACGAAGTGGCGGCATTGGGCTCTTATGCAAAGGCGGAAGTGGAGATCGACCGCGTGATGGGATTGACGCTGAAGAAGAACAGCATCGACCTCACAGAGGCGATGGTGGGCAAGGTATCGCGAACCCCGAGCGCGCTGCCGCCGGAAGGCGCGGCCAAGTAGCGGAGGACCGAAAGAAATGAAGCGGACAGTGGCATGCGCGGCGCTGCTGTCCGCTTTGTATTTGTGGGCGGAGGAGCCGATCAGGTTCGATCATTCACGGGACGTGATCGAGCAGAACGACTACCGGATACGCCGTATTTATCGAGAACCGCAAAAGGATTGGGTGGTGGAGGTGCGCCGCGGACAAACAGTGATGCACCGCATTTTCGCGGGAGCGGGCGCCGGCATCGATTTCCCCTACCAGCTTAGCTTCGGTATCCAGCGCTTGATACCGGGCTCTTCGAGTCAGGTCGTAGTGCGCCACTGGACGGGTGGAGGGCATTGCTGTACGACGTTCTGGATCGTGAATTTCGCACCGTCGCTTGGGATTGTTCTCGACACTTCGCGCTTCGAATTCGATGGAATTGCGGAGGCCACCGATATCGATGGCGATGGAACACTCGAACTCGCATTCACGACGACGACGTTCGATTACTTCGGCGTCTGCTATGCATGTTCGCCCAAGCCTCTGGCGTGGTTTCAATATGACGCCGAAACTGGAAGATACCTCGCCGCAAACCACTTGCTCTTCCCCCGCCTGGAACCGCGACAGAAGAAGCTGTTACGGGAATTACCCACGCTCGAAAAGTTCTTGGCCAACGACGGAACCGAGGGCTACTTTCGAGGGGATGTGCTCGATGTTGTGCTCCCCTACCTCTACGCGGGACGAGATAAACAAGGATGGGCCATCTACGAATCGCGTTATCCGTTTGATGATAGGCGCGGCGTGCGTGAACTCATCCAGCAAAGGCTAGATCGCGACGCTTTTGTGCAGGAATTGCGAGCAGGGCAAATGCGCGAACAGAAGTGACACCTTACCGCGCGAGCTCGATGACGTGCATCGTCAACCAGCCGACCAGCGCCGAGGCAGGGATCGTCAGCACCCAGGCCCAGATGATATTGGTGGCCACGCCCCAGCGGACAGCTTTGAAGCGCTGAATAGAACCCACGCCGGCGATGGCTCCGGTGATGGTGTGGGTCGTCGAGACGGGCATCTTCAATTCCGTGGAGAAGAGGATGGAGATGGCGGCTGCAGTTTCGGCGCAGAAGCCGCTGCGGGGTTTGAGGCGGGTGAGGCGGCCGCCCATGGTGTGGATGATGCGCCAGCCTCCGCTCATGGTGCCGAGGGCGATGGCGGCGTGAGCGGAGAGAATCACCCAGACGGGAACCTCGAAGGTTTTGATCCACCCGGCGGTGAACATCGCGCCGGTGATGATGCCCATGGTCTTTTGCGCGTCGTTGGTGCCGTGTGAGTAGCTGAAGATGCCGGAGGAGAATAACTGGAGCCAGCGGAACCAGCGGTCCATTTTACTGGGCGAGGAGTTGTGGAAGAGCCAGTAGATGAGGATCATCAACAGCCAGGCGAGGCCGAGGCCGAGCATGGGGGCGAGGAAGATGAAGACGAGGGTGAGGATCCACTTTTGTCCCCACACGATGGCTGCAAAGCCGGCCTTGGC
>CAYUZM010000849.1:0-3289 GCA_964449665.1 uncultured Solibacteraceae bacterium | reverse complement strand
AGCTTGCTGAAATTGTTTCGTTAGCCTCTGACCGTGCTCGTTCCTGTCTCTTTGCGGGAACGTTGGCGTCGATCCAAAGCTTTGTGGGCTCGTGAACGCTTGCGAAGCAACCGATTCAGATAGGAAGATGTGTGGCAGCTTCTGATCGGCCATCTTGCGATCACTTAGCTTCCCACGCGTAAGCGGCGTGGCGATCCTGGAGCATGAGATTCAGAAGATTTCCAGAGACGGAATTCTGATCGTCCAAAATCGCTACTTTGATGGCATCGTCGCATGCCTGAGTGATTTCGGCATGACTAAGCATGACAGCTTTCGAGGATACGCTTGCGAGAGGAAACTTAGCGCCGTTGAAAGATCCTAAGCGGTTTTCTATCAGCTGCTTGATTTCAGGAAGACCTGGCAACTGGTAGTGCAGCACATCATCGAAGCGCCAAAAGAGGGCCTGATCGAGAATTTTGGGGCTGTTAGAAGCCGCGATAATGATACTGTCCGATTTGTCCCTTTCGATTAGTTGCAAAAAGGCATTCAGGACTCGGCGCATTTCGCCGACATCGTTATCGAGGGCCCGTTCCGCACCTATCGCGTCAAACTCGTCGAACAGATAGACACCACGGCGATCACGGATGCTGTTGAATATCTGCCTAAGTTTTGCGCCCGTCTAGCCCATGAACTTCGTCACGAGCTTATCCATAAGAACTATAAACAATGGGAGTGAGACTTCCCCGGCTATTACCGAGGCCGTTAAAGTCTTCCCCGTACCTGGCGGCCCGGCCAGCAGGAGCTTGCGGCGGTTGTCCATCCCGTGCTTCTGGAGTTTCCCCTTCTGTCGGAACTCTTTCAAGATCCTCGCTATTCGCTTTTGGTTTGGTTCACGAAGAATGATGTCACTCATTCGTGCAGTGGGCTCAGAAGAAAGAATCAGATCATCAAGGTCTCGATGTAGCGGGATAACCTTGAATTGCCTGGACTTAGATCGGTCGATGAGCAATCTGATGTCATTCGCAACCGCCGCGTGGCCCTGTCGCGCCTCGTGCGCTGCGAGTTGAAGCGCGATCGTGGAAAACTGGGCCTCGTCGCTCTCAAAGTGCGAGCGGATTAGAGCCTTGAGTTGATCGGCTGTCGCCATGATTCCCTCAATGATACGCGAAACGTTACTAGCGGCAGGGTTTACGTGGACACGTACACGTCCAGCCGCGTGGCGTAACGGAAGCCCATTTGGCGGTAGAGCGGCTGGCCGGAGCGCGTGGCGTGCAGAATGTTGCGCTGCAGGCCGCTGGACCGGCGGGCCTCCTCAATGGCGTGGCGCGTGATCGATTCGGCGAAGCCCCGGCGGCGGAACCGTTCGAGCGTGGCGACGCTGTACACGCCAATCACGCCGGCCGCGGCCTCGGTGGCCGCGCAGCATACCGGCTTCCCATCGAGATAGCCGACCCAGGCGGCAAGCGTTCCGCTCCAAAAGCCCGACTGCCCGTAGACGACCGTGGACACCGGCGTGGGCAGCTCGAAAACGGAACTGGACAGACGCGCGAAGTGGCCGCGCGTGGCACGGTCGAACACGCGCCGGTACTCCAGTTGCGGCAGCGCGTGCGTGGGCGCGTGCAGGTCCTCTGCGATCATGCCCTCGTGCTGCGCGATCCAACGAAGACCGGCGGCGCGAATGGTGATCTCGACCGCCTCGCGCGCCGGCTCCGACACAATTTCATCCGGCATCCAGAAGCTCCACGGCTTGCGCGCGCCGGCGAAGTAGCGCTGGGCCTGCTGCAGGCGGGTGCGCAGGTCGCGCGGCTTCTCCACGGGGGTGTCGGCGAGCAATGCGGCGTTGAACGCGGAAAAGGAGACGCCGGAATCGACGAGGGTGATGCCCGGCCGGTGGTGCACGCCGCCCGCGGCCGTAACCAGCGAGTAATTCATCATCATGGCGCGCAGATTTTCGGAGCTGACCCAAGGGGAGGGGGCGTGAGCGGCCATGAGCATGGCGGGGATTACAACACAGTTACGGGCGCGGCACAAGCGCGCGCGGGATATGCGGGCGCGGGACATGCTGTCACGGTACGGGCGCGCGCGGGACGTCCTGTCGCGGCACATCCACGCTTGGCATATGTGCGCACGATGTGTGCGCGCGGCGAACCGGCGCGAATGGGGCGCGCGGCCAAACTACTTCTTGTCGCTCGACGTGGTGCTGGAAGTCGAGGGCTTCGATTCCGAACCGGACGAAGTACTCGACGACGAATCGCTGGATTTCGATTCGGTCTTAGACTCGCTCTTGGATTCCGATTTCGAATCGCTGTCTGAGCCGGACTTCGCACGCGCGCCGCCGCTGCCGGACTTGGCGTAGTCGTTCACATACCAGCCCGAGCCTTTGAACTGAAGCGCGGGCGAACTCAGCAGGCGGCGCACCGCGCCACCGCATTCTTCATGGACCGTAATGGGTTCGTCGACAAACTTCTGGATGACCTCAAAGGTCTTTCCACAGTTATCGCACTTGTACTCATAGAGAGGCATATCTGCTGCGTTGTCTCCCGGGGCCTCGCCCCCGTAGAATGATTGCCGTTATTTCGGCGGCGCCACCGGAACACCCAGCGGCGAATTCGGACGGCCCGTCTGCGCGGGCGTGGCGGCCTGCGGCGTTTGCGCCAAACCGGCTTTGCCCTTCACCAGAACTTCAATCGCCGTTTTCATCTGCAAGTCCTCGCCCGGCGTGGCCGGCGCGGGCGTGGCAGGCGCGGTTTCGTCGTCGTCGGCGTTGGCTTCCTGTTCGGCCACGGCCACGGTCGGCGTGACGCCGTTGTCCTGAATCGCTTTGCCCGCGGCATTGAAATATTTGGCCACGGAGAGAATGACCGCGCTGCCGTCGTCCATGGTGAGCGCTTTGCGCAACGCGGCGTCGCCGTAGGTGCGCTCGCCGACGATCTCGGCGCGTTTATTGTCGGCCAGGGCGTTGGCGGCGATCTCGGCGCCACTGGCGGTGCCGCGATTGATCACGACGACCATGGGGAGCTTCCAGACGGCTTTGGCCGCATCGGCCGCGAAATCCTGTTTGGGAAACTTCTGGCCCTGCAGATAAGTGATGGTGCCTTTGTCGAGGAACAGGTTTGCCAGGGCAATGCCTTCCTCGGGGGTGCCGTAGGCATTGTCGCGGAGGTCGAGCACCAGCTTCTGCGCGCCTTGTTTGGAAAGTTCGGCGATCCTGGCGGCAATCTGCCGCGTCTTCTCGGCTTCCATCGTGTGCACGGTGAGCACGGCCACGCCATCGCCCTTCATTTGGACGGTCGCGGCGGGAAGCTTGAGC
>CAYUZM010000848.1:0-3297 GCA_964449665.1 uncultured Solibacteraceae bacterium | reverse complement strand
CGATTAGACGCGCGAGACGACAAATAGTTCCGCTATATTAGGAGATAGTCAATAGCAGAGTTTCGGTTCGCGAAACCAGCGCACCGCGCACTTTCCGAAAGAAACCACAGAGCTAACGCCTGGAGGTTCAGATGGAAGTCGCGCTCCGACCTATTCAACAGATTGTTCCGTATGCGGAACGCTCGGAAGATCCCGCAACAAGCGATCGACAAGGTCGCGGCCTCGATCCGAGAGTTCGGCTGGCGCCAGCCGATTGTCGTCGATTAGCACGATGTCGTTGTTGCCGGTCACACCCGCCTGCTTGGCGCGCAGAAGCTCGGCCTGCAGGAAGTGCCAGTTCATGTTGCAACCGGCCTGACGGAAGCGCAGATCAAGGCGTACCGGTTGATGGACAATCGCTCGCATCAGGAATCGATCTGGGACGATAGCCTCCTCGCCATCGAACTCGGAGAGCTCCGCGATTTGGCCGTAGATCTCTCGATCACCGGTTTCGATGCAGCAGAGGTGGACGACCTGTTTGCCTTGGCCGTCGGCAAGGATGGGCTGACCGAGGATGACGCCGCCCCGGAGGTTCCTGAGAAGCCGATTTCACGCGCTGGCGATCTGTGGATCTGTGGTTCTCACCGTGTATTGTGTGGCGACGCAACCAGCAGCAATGACCTGCGGCGGTTGCTCGGCGATCAGCGAGCCGATCTCGTCTTCACCGATCCGCCATACAACGTCGCCTACCAGGGATACACCGACCAGAAACTGACGATCCAAGGCGACAAGATGGACCCGGGCGCCTTCGCCGCATTCCTTGAGCACGCATTTCGCATTTACCGCGAAGGCGTGAAGCCGGGCGCGTTGCTGTACGTCTGCCACGCTTCGTCATGTCAGCGGGAATTCCAGAATGCGATCGAATCCGCAGGGTTTGAAGTTCGTCGCCAGATCATCTGGGCCAAGAACACTTTCGCCTGGGGGCACGGCCGTTACAAATTCCAGCACGAGCCGATCTTCTACTGCCACGTGGCCGGCCAAGCTGACGCTTGGTACGGCGACAAGAGCCAGTCCACTCTGTGGCAGGAAAAAAACCTGCGGCCAACAGGCTGCATCCGACAATGAAGCCGGTCGAGTTGATCGAGCGAGCTCTGGTCAACAGCAGCAAGTCCGGCGATCTGGTTCTCGACTTGTTCGGGGGCTCGGGCTCGACGATGATCGCATGCCAAAAGAGAGGCAGAGCAGCGCGACTAGCGGAAATTGACCCGCGCTACGCCGACGTCGTTGTGAGGCGCTGGCAGGAGTTCACTGGTTCTCAGGCGCTTCTGGACGGCACCGCGCAGGCGTTCACCGAACTGGAACGGGAGCGCAGAGAGGAGAGCTAAATGGGCCAGCGTGGACCGGCACCCAAACCGACGGCGGTTAGGAAATGGGAAGGCAATCTCGGCAAGCGGCCCTTCAATACCTTCGAACCTCGACCGCGCGTGGTTGTGCCCTCATGTCCAAAGCATCTCGACGCCGAGGGCAAGCTCGTTTGGCGAAAGCTCACGCCGATACTCCAACGAATGCGAGTTCTCACTGAAGCAGACGGGCTCGCGCTGGGTAATCTCTGCGATAGCTACAGCACGATGATTCAGGCCCAACGGAAGCTCCGCGAGACGGGGATGCTGCTCAAAACGCCCTCGGGCTACGTACAACAGAATCCATTGATCAGCATCGCGAACTCTGCGATGGAGATCGTGAACAAGCTAGCCCGCGAGTTCGGATTGACTCCGTCTTCGCGTTCACGACTGTATGCCGAGCCAACCGAGGATGAGATTGATCCGATCGAGTTGCTCCTTTGCGCGCGCCTTCCGGAACGGAGGGCGTAGTGGGTGTCTGGGGGCCTGCACCGGAGCCGACGATCTTGAAGATGATGCGGGGCAACCGAGGGAAAGGCCGCATCACGCTCCACGAGCCCATCTCCAACCACCTGCCCGAATTCAAGAGCGTTCGCGTCGAAACCTCGCCCGGCGCGTTCTCCGCGCCCACGCGCCCCATTCAGGTCCGCGATCTCTTCTCGCACACCTCGGGCGTTTTCCCCACGCCCTCGCGCGCCGAAATCTTCGAGCACCCCAATCTGCAGTCCTTCATGCACGAGCTCGCCGCCAAACAGCTCCGCGCGCCGGCTACTCCTCCCTGCTCGCCATCCGCTTCCTGTTCGGCATCGGCGAAGCGGGCGCGTTTCCCAACGCCGGCAAAACCATCTCCATGTGGTTCCCCGTCCACGAGCGCGGCCGCGCCCAGGGCATCTTCTTCGCCGGCTGTTCTCGGCGAAGCCGCTGGGCTTCTCCCCGCGTCGTGTAGAAGAGCGCCTGCGATGTCCGCCTTCGAAGAAACGCGGCGTTCCAGGATGATCCTCCGAAAAAACGGGCCAGAAGTGACCCATCTCCGTTTCCAGATGCTCCCACACGATTCCCGAACAGTCCGCCGTGCCGCCCTTTGACGCTACGCGCAACTCCTCGATAATGTCGAACGTCGAAGTGAACGAAAAGTACTTCTGCTTGCCGAGAGAACGAGCGAGATCGATCAGGATCCGCGAGTCCCCACGCGTGTTGCCGGGAGGCTTTACCGCTTTGTTGATCTTCACGACCCGCCCTTCTCCCGTACACACCGCGCCGTCTTCCTTTTCCTGACGGCTGCCGGCCAGCACGACATCGGCATGTTGCGCGGTCTCCGAAAGAAAGAAATCGATGGCGCAATAGAACTCCAATTTCTCCAGGGCCTCGTGCACATAGCCAGAGTCGGAAGGCGACATGGGTGGATTGAAGCAGATCATGCCTGGATGCCGTGTAACTGCCCGTCGACTTCCGGCTCACCGTCAGCCGTCCCCGATGCCCCCTCCGCCGAACGGCGTAGCTAACCTGCCGGGGCCGGCCTTGCGACCCCGGTCAAGTGAAGCGTCGAATTTCGACCTAACGCAACGAGCGTCAGTAGTCCCAGAAGGCGGGCACCCAACGAAACGCGTCGCCTTCGACGGCCACCCGGCCGACGGACGGGAATGGCAGGTGAGTGGCCACCAGCAACTCGCCGTTCGCTGCCAGCTCCCGCAAAAGGCGGACCCGGACTCGGGCGGCCTCCTCGGGGTCGTGTTCGAAGCCGTTGTACCACTCCGGGTGATCGAACGCTACCGCGAACAAGGCATCACCGGCGAAGGTCAGCCGGTCGCCGCCGGACGCCAGCCGGACTACGCTGTGCCCGGGGGTGTGGCCGCCGGTGCGACAGGCGATCACCCCTGGCGCCACCTCGTACTCTGTCTCGAACGTCCGCAACTGGCTG